>NZ_JBECOT010000006.1:0-125285 GCF_040104395.1 Pseudoalteromonas sp. BZA4 | reverse complement strand
ACAGTTGATGGGGGCTAAGCTAAATGCGCGTGATTACAATCGCCAACTGGTTGAAGCGATGATCAAAGTGAAGGCGCTAAATAAGATCAACACCCTTGGTCTGCCTAAATATCAGTAAGTTAAGTGAATTTGTTAGAGAGCTGCATTTGATCAACAAGGCCGAAAGTTAGCATCATCCCTAATACACGTAATTTCATCAGATTATCAGCGAGTGCATAACTATGACAAAAACGGCCAGCCAAGAGCATTGCCCCTAAAATATAGCAATAATGGCTTGGAAGACCTTGGTACTCTAATAAAAATAGCATAATCAATGAAAATGGCACATATTCAATGAAATTAGCGTGAGCACGTATTGCCGCTTGTAGGCTAGCATCGCCACCATCACCAAGTGAAATGCGCTTTGCTTTACGCAGTTTAATTACACGAAAGCTAAGTTGAATGTATAAAATGGCCAAAATGGCAGCAAACGTTGAAACAATCACAGTTTTTCCAATTTTTATTTAAAGTTAGACGCTTAGCACTGTTTATTGCTAGGCTGTTAAGTAAGTAGTTAGGTTAGCTCAGTATGATATTTAATGTCTAACAGTTCTTAAGGAAGTGCATGTTTACGCCAAGAAAAATCGCCGATAACTACCGCGAGATGATCAGTAGTATCGGTTTTTACCCTTCATTGCTCTCTGTGGTGTTTTTATTATTTGGTTTAATAACCACAGCGGTCGAGTATTCGTCATTATCTATGGAATTTAAAAAGCTCATTGGCGTGTTACTGGTAGATAGCGAAGAGAACGCCCGAACCATCCTCAGTACACTTGCAGGCAGCATTATCTCGCTAACGGTTTTTAGCTTTTCTATGGTTATGGTGGTGCTTAATAGTGCCAGTGCCAGCCTCTCACCGCGTGTGTTACCTGGGCTTATTACCCGTAAATCACACCAATTAGTGCTAGGGTTTTATCTTGGCAGTATTATCTACACCATATTAATGCTGATAAACATACGCACCATTGGCGATGGCGACATGGGTATTCCGTCGCTCGGTATCTTTTTTTCTTTGGTGTTTGGTTTAATTTCGTTGGGCTTTTTTGTGTTTTTTATTCACTCAATTTCAAAAGCCATTCAGGTCGATAATGTACTAAACGACTTGTTTAAAAATACCAAAAGCGAGCTTAAATGCATAATTGACATGCAACAAGAAAACCCTGTTGAACATTTTCCTGAGTTTGATGACTGGCATAGTGTTAAAAGTAAAACAGAAGGCTATTTTAAGGGCGCTCATACCGATAAATTGTGCGCCTTGTGCCAACAGCACGGTATTAAAATTTATATTTCGGTTAAGCAAGGTTTCTTTACGGTTAAAGGTTATCCGTTTTTAAAGTGTGATACTGACTTATCTGACAAACCAGAGCTGGTAGAGCAATTACTAGACTGCTTTATCTTTTATATCGAAGAGTATATTAGCGATCATTACCGCTACGGTATGACACAAATTTCAGAAATCGCTGTAAAAGCTATGAGCCCGGGTATTAACGATCCCGGTACTGCGGTAAAAGCCATTGATATGTTGAGTATATTGCTTATATTGCGTTTAGACATTTACGATGTGAACTACTCGCTTAAACGATGCCAGAACAATCAACCACACCTGTTTATACACGAAACGTCATTTGATGAGCTACTGCATGATAACTTTACGCCAATTCGTAACTATGCAAAAAATGACGCCTATGTAATGGTTAACGTGCTTGAGGCATTTAAAAACATATTGTTTAGAGCATCTGATAACGAGAAAGCAACAGATAGCCTGTTTGTTTACTTAGAGGCGATTATTGAAGATATAGATACGCATATTAGTAATGAGTACGACCGAGAACAAATTACTAATATGCTAAAAGCGATTGCTCGTATTTCAGAGCAGCAAGGTGAAAAATTGCTGGCAAGGTTTGTCAGCAATCAATAACTGAATTTAGTTTTCGATTAGATAAACCGCATAACTGCTTGCAGTAATTGTAAGCTCACCACCGTTGTATGCATCAGGTACATAGTTATCTGGTGCAGCTTCTGCCATAACCATTTTGCTGGCACGCATATAAGGTTGGCTACCTGTATCGAGAGGGCTACTTGATGCAGTATATAGGCCTTTAAGTTCAACCCCATAGTCACTGGCAAATTCTTTTGCAGCAGCACGAGCATCTTTAATAGCAAGCCTTTGCGCTTTCTTTTGTAGCTCTTCGTACTTGCTTGATACAAACTGAGTTTGATTGATCTCATTAATACCCGAGTTCACTAGTTGCTGAAGCATAATCGGGTATTTTTTAATATCAGTTAACGTAACAGACAAACTACGCGTTACTCTGTAGCCTACAAAGTTTTGCTTACCTGTTTCGCGGTTATATTCTGTTTGTCGATGAATTGAGATATTAGAGGCATAAATGCCCTTTTCTTCTACACCTTGGCTTTTAGCAAGCTTAATTGCTTTCGCCATGGTTGCATCGGCTTTGTTCTTAGCGGCAATTAAATCTTTATCTACTTCAACAATACCGACTGTCAGTTTAACGTTATCTGGGATTGCTTTAACCGTTGCGTTACCTTGAATATAAATATGTGGCGCATCAGGTGTTGCTTCTGCTAACGCATTAAAACTTAGCGCGGCGGCCATAGCGGTAAAAACTAACTTTCGCATAATACTGTTCCTTAATTTAAAACTCCGTTCATTATCACCTTAAAGAGTTAATTGAATATGAACAACCCCTGTTATCCAGATATAAAAAAACAGGCTTTAAAAGCCTGTTTTTTCAAATACTAAATACGTTATAGCTTAGATACTACGACGCTTGTAGTTACGGTATTCTGGAAGCCAATAGTTTTTCTCAATGGCTGCCCATAGTGCTTCATCACTCAACTCAAGTGCCACACCTTCTTCCATCGCTTTTTTCGCTACTGCAAATGCAATACGCTTACTTAACGATTGGATTTCAGTGAGTGCAGGTAATAAGCTGCCTTTACCAGTGTTTGCACGTGGTGAAGACTCAGCCAGTGTTTCACTTGATACAATCAACATTGCATCTGTGATGCGAGTTGCTTTAGCAGCAATTACACCTAAACCAATACCCGGGAAAATATAGCTATTGTTACATTGTGGGATTGGGAACGTTTGACCGTTATACTCAACCGGATCAAATGGGCTACCAGAGGCAACAATTGCTTGACCGTCTGTCCATTCGATTACATCAGAAGGAAGTGCCTCAACTTGCTTAGACGGATTACTTAACGGGAAGATAATCGGTTGTGGGCAAGATGCGTGCATTGCACGAATAACTTGTTCTGTGAATAAACCAGGTTGGCCAGATACACCAATTAGGATGTCTGGTTGTGCACAG
Source organism: Pseudoalteromonas sp. BZA4 (assembly GCF_040104395.1). NCBI lineage: Bacteria > Pseudomonadati > Pseudomonadota > Gammaproteobacteria > Alteromonadales > Pseudoalteromonadaceae > Pseudoalteromonas > Pseudoalteromonas sp. BZA4. Next base: position 121,908 of record NZ_JBECOT010000006.1, on the reverse strand, counting down.
TGCATTACATCTAATAACGATGCGTACTCACCGCTGTATGTCCACTCGCTTAAACCATCTTTAGATTGGCAAAGTGCTTGTTGGAAGTCACGTAAGCCTTCCATACCTTCGGTAAGAAGGCCAAAACGGTCAACCATGAAGATTTGAGAACGCGCTTGCTCATCGCTAATGCCTTCAGCAACCATAGTACTGATAATTTGCTCAGCAATACCGCAGCCTGCAGAACCTGCACCAACAAACACAACTTTTTGCTCAGAAAGCTTCGCGCCTTTAACACGACATGCAGCAAGTAAAGAACCTACAGTTACCGCAGCAGTGCCTTGAATGTCATCGTTAAAGCTACAGATTTCATCGCGGTAACGTTTTAGTAATGGCATTGCATTTGGTTGTGCAAAGTCTTCGAACTGAAGTAACACATTTGGCCAACGACGTTTAACTGCTTTGATGAATAGATCTAAGAATTCGTCATACTCTTCTTGCGAAATACGTTTATGACGTGCACCCATGTACATAGGGTCGTTAAGTAGTTTTTCGTTGTTCGTACCAACATCAATCATCACTGGTAGCGTATAAGCTGGGCTAATACCACCACATGCTGTGTAAAGTGATAATTTACCAATTGGAATACCCATACCACCAATACCTTGGTCACCTAGACCAAGAATACGCTCACCGTCAGTCACAACGATAACTTTTACTTTGCCTTTAGTCGCGTTACGTAAAATATCATCAATTTGGAAACGATCTTCATAAGAGATAAATAGACCACGGGCACTGCGGTAGATGTCTGAGAATTTTTCACAGGCATCACCTACCGTTGGTGTGTAGATAATTGGCATCATTTCTTCAAGATGATCACGCACTAAACGGTAGTAAAGTGTTTCGTTGTTATCTTGAATAGCACGAAGGTAAATGTGCTTGTTTAAGTTATCGCTAAAGCTTGAATACTGTTGGTAACAACGCTCAACTTGTTCTTCGATCGTTTCATAACGCGGTGGCAGTAAACCGGCTAAGTTGAAATTTTCCCTTTCTTTTTGTGAAAAAGCACTGCCTTTATTTAATAGTGGCGTTTCGATCAGACCGGGGCCTGAATAAGGAATATAAAGATAATTTGGATCGGTATTTGTAGTCATATTTCCAAGCTTTGATGCGTCATAATTATGACCTGACATTATTACTCTTGAAGGCGAAATTGCAATGACAATTCACCTTGTCAGACCATTGAAGAAAATGAATTTTATGCTCTAAATAGCATAGCAGATAGTATACATGAAAACTCAGCAGCTTTAAGGCTGCTGAGCTTGTTTTTAGTGGCTTTTATCACTTAAAGCGATGCCTTCGCGGCGCGGATCGGCTGCGCCATAAAGTTTACCGTCTTTAACTTCAACAGCATGTAAACCAGAGTTTAAATCTAGGATACGAACTGTGTGTCCGCGGTTAACAAAATCAGCTTCGGCGTTGGCAAGTTCAGTGCCCTTTTCGAGGCTTGTGTAATTATTACGATTAGTAATGCGCGGTAAGTTAATAGCTGTTTGTGCATCTAGGTTCCAATCAAGCACACCTACAACCACTTGAGCTACATAATCAATGATACGGCTACCACCCGGTGAACCAACCACTAAACGTAAGCTGCCGTCTTTGTTAAACACCATGACTGGCGACATTGAACTACGCGGGCGTTTACCTGCTTCAACGCGATTAGCTAATGGCTTACCATTTTTGGTAGGCGATAAAGCAAAGTCTGTTAGTTGATTGTTTAAAATATACCCGTTCACCATTACTGTTGAACCAAACGCCATTTCGATAGAGCTGGTCATCGAAACCGCATTACCTTGGCTATCAACAATCGATACATGGGTGGTTGATGGTAACTCATATGCATCATCTTGCGCGTACGCAAGTGAGTTTGGCGGTGTGCCTGCTTCTGCGTGAGCGTCTTTTTCAGAAATAAGCTTTGCACGACCTGCAAGGTAGTCTTTATCGAGTAATCCTTGTGTTGGGATTGGCATAAAGTCAGGGTCACCCATATACACGTTGCGATCAGCAAACGCTAAACGCGATGCTTGGGTAAAGTAATGCAATGCTTGAACAGAGTTTGGTTTAAGTTTAGCCATGTCTTTATGTTCAAGTAAGGCTAAAATCTGTAATACAGCTACACCTCCACTACTTGGTGGGGCCATTGAACACACTTCGTATTGGCGATAATCAACACACACAGGTGCGCGCTCTTTGCTTTTGTAATTAGCTAAGTCTTCAACCGTTAAAGTACCCGGTGCAACTGCAGAGTTTTGCACTGCATGCACAAGTTCTTTGGCATTTTCACCTTTATAGAAAGCATCAATGCCTTGTTTCGCTATATCTTTATAAAGCGCGGCAAGTTCAGGGTTCTTTTTAACCGTACCTACAGCAAGCGGTTTACCATCAGGGAAAAAGTAGTCACGAATAACAGGTAGCTTAGTAACCCCTGGGTTTAACTCTTTAGCCAATAATTGATGTAAACGCGGCGAGACAATAAAGCCTTTATCGGCCAATTCAATGGCAGGGCCAAACAAGGTTTGCCATTCTAACTTACCGTAACGTTTATGGGCTGTGGCAAAAGCGTCTAAAATACCTGGAACACCAACAGAACGACCACCTACAACGGCTTCAATCCATTTTACGGCTTTACCGTGCTTATCTAAAAATAGTGTTTCATCAGCATTGCTTGGAGCCGTTTCGCGGCCATCAAAACTGGTTAGGCTTTTGGTTTTGCTGTCGAAGTACATCATAAACGTACCACCACCGATGCCCGACGATTGCGGTTCTACCAGTGTCAGTACTAATTGCGTTGCAATGGCTGCATCAACTGCTGAGCCGCCTAGCTCAAGCATTTTTTGCCCTGCTTTTACTGCATAAGGGTTTGCTGCTGCGACCATGTACTTATCTCCTTCAACAACCTGTTTATGAGCAAAGCCTGTAGCAGCTTCAGGTTCGCGAGTTTCAATTTTTGCAGGGGTTGCAAAAATAGCCGTTGAATAAATTAAAGAGGTGGACAGAGCTAACAGCGCTTTGGTTTTGAATAACATAAATAAACTTAATCCCGTAGTGTATTTGGCATCTTAAAATTAAACGTGCACAATAGGCGACAATCTCAGATACAACAAAAATAACATGATAAACCAGCCCCTGAAACTAGAATATATTCTGCCGCCATTGTGTTTAGTAATACTAAGTTCCTTATTTGCTACTTTTAACTTAAATGAATATCTCGAATTTAACCGTGAGTTAGTTGCAAATGGTGAATTTTGGCGCATTTTCACTAGTCAATTTGTACACGCAAATTGGCCCCATTTAGGCTTAAATTGTGCCGGAATTTTATTAATTTGGGCTCTACACGCTGAACATACAAGCCCTGCTCGCTATGCGTTTAATATTGCCATTCTTGCATTATGGTGTGGCTTAGGCGTGTGGCTATTTTGCCCAGATATCCAAATTTACACCGGATTAAGTGCCCTACTACACGGAGTGATCATTTGGGGAGCGGTTAAAGATGTACAAGCAGGCATGTTTTCAGGCTGGTTATTGTTTGCTGGCACCTGGGCTAAAGTGATTTGGGAGCAAATAGCAGGCCCGAGTGAATCGGTGAGTCAGCTAATCGCCTCTAATGTTGCCATTGACGCCCACTTTATCGGAGCAGTTGGTGGCACTCTACTCGCTTTGCCTGTCTTTATAAAAATAATAAGAGCTCGCGAGTAACCTTACTCGAGATTTAATTATCTGGTTATTACTCCTTGCCATTTAATCTGTTTCATAAAAAATTGGTTATGATTTATCTCCTATATCAGATATTACAAAGCCCCGGCTAACGAGGCTTTGGATTCAAAAATTTAGGCTTTGCTAATAATGTCTAAATTTCCTAACGAATATAAAAAACTGTCCTTTTGTTATTTCGTCAATTGATATAGAGCAGATTACTTCGTGAGGAAAGTCACTTTCTACATCGTACATACCAATTAAGAGAGAGGTTGCTGTTTTCCTATTTAAATCAGTGACTTTACTCGACCCAGATTCTAACTCTATAATTTTGTTTGCACAATTCATTATTGCTGAGACATTGTGGTTTTTATTTTGAACAGTTTCACCAACAACATATACTCCGTATTTCCCTCTATATCGATGTTCTAAGTGTATGTTGTCACTTCTACTTTTGTCTGTATCAACCCAAATTCCTCCTATTTGCTGATCGCGAATTCAAGTCCGAAGTGCACCACTCGCTAAATTAGGCTGCTTTGCGTAATTCATCGAATATTACCGCTGGTTGCCTAAACCCTAGACATTTTCTCGGCCTCGCATTGAGCGCCTTTTCTATGTGCGCAATTTGCTTATCTGTCACCGTTCGTAAATCAGTGCCTTTGCGAATATATTGACGCAACAAGCCATTAAAGTTCTCATTTAACCCTCTTTCCCATGATGAGTAGGGGTTAGCAAAGTAGATGTCGGTTTTTAGCTTGTCTGAAACATGCTCATGTTCACAAAACTCACTCCCGTTGTCTGCGGTTATCGTATGAACATGGCGTCGATAGCGCCACAGCATACCTATCATTGCTCTGCTCACTTGCGCTGCACTTTTTGCTGGCACTTTGCGTATCAGGTAAAACTTACTTGTACGCTCGACTAAACTAACGATTGCTCCCGTACCATGCTTGCCAAGTACTGTATCCGCTTCCCAATCACCAAATCGTGTCTTAGTGTCAACAATCGCAGGTCTATGTTCAATGCCAACACGATTTGGGATGATGACACGTTTGCTTCGGCTGCCTTTACGATAACGTCTGTGCCCTTGTCGCAGATGTTTGTATAGCTTGCCACCACTCAATTTATCTTTTTGAATATAGCCATAAATCCATTCATGACTCACAGGATGCCCGATAATTTTGCTTACACCCGCAACCTGCTCAGGGCTCCATTTTTGCTCCAATCCAAACTCAACGAACGCAATTGTAAGTGCTGGCATGGAATACTTGGCAGCTAGATGTTTTCGTTTACATGCCTTTGAATGTGCAACCTCAGGCAAGTAATGACTTCGAGTACTATTGCGCCTAACTTCACGACTTATAGTGCTGTGGCTCACTTTTAGCCTTTTCCCTATCTCTCGATAGCTAAAACCCTCGCGTAAGTAGGCCTCAATCTGGTATCTTTGCCCTTCGATCAACTGCTTGTAACTCATGGTATCTACTCTTGTTTTTTGGCGATTACAGAGTACCACCAACAGGCAGTTGATCTCTTCTCACCGTTTAACCATGAGTGGTGCACTTATTATCTGAATTCGGGAGTAAATAAGATATGAATTTGCATAACAACTCTTTAAAGTAGAACTAATCCTAAAATCTGAATTTTACAACTGGTCATACCTATTTTATTGCTAGGTATTGACTAGAGAGGCGATATTAATAAAATAGCCCAGCTTTTTGATTCAGCTACCGTTAAGTCAAATCAACCCCCACGCTTTTTTTAGAGTAACTTATGCCAAACGTGTCTACTTGCATCACTTATGATGCATCGACGTCACTCGTGATGATGACGTTAAGAGGGACTGCTAGTGCACAGGATGTGATAAATTTTTACCAAATTGCCCAACAATATTCAGAATTACATGGGTCAGAGAAAATACTCGTTGATGTGTCTGAGATGACGCACAATTTCGCACCTGCTGATTTATTCACCATCATGCCGGAAGTGGCAAACTCTTTGAAAGAAGCTGTTGTAGCAATTGTTGTAAGTTTTGATGGATTTATGCACGACTTATTTATGCAAAAAGCAAAGCGCTATAACTTACAAGCTGAAAACTTTGAATGTTTTAACAAAGCAAAAAATTGGCTGGTTCGTCAATAATTGGTCGAGCTAGTCATCGCTATTTTGTTGTGTATATCAGGGCTTACAAATACCGCTAATTTTTAGCTTTTATTGTGCGATTTACCTTGATGTTTACCGCCAAAACCTAGCAATTCATTACGTAAACTTTTAAACTGTTTAGCCAATTAATAATTATAATTTGTTATGACAGCAACTAGGATAGATGCAAGCAAACTAGCTCAAAATTCAGAGCCGTTTAGCTTCAATGATCAACATAAAAATTCTCTTTTTGCCCAGCTTAAACAGCAACGTGGCATCTTATCTCAATCTGATATTTCTTCTCTTTGTCAGCAGTTTCAAGTTAGCCAACTTGAGTTACTAAAAGCCTGTGTACCCGTCGCAAGTTTATTTTCTGTCGCGCCTATTTCTAAATTCTATGTTGGCGCTATTGCTGTAGGGTTAAACAAGCAAGGCGAGACAAATTTCTATTTTGGTGCAAATGTTGAGTTTTCTCATCAAGCATTGAGTTTGGTCGTTCATGCTGAGCAATCAGCCATTAATAATGCATGGCTTAATGGCGCGCAAGCAGTGTTAAAAATTGCTATTAGCGATGCACCTTGTGGTTACTGCCGTCAATTTATGAATGAATTGAGCACCGCAGACTCACTTGAGATTTTATTGCCAGAACGCGATTTTAATCTTCATGAGTTATTACCTTATTCATTTGGCCCGAAAGACCTAGGCAATGAAGCCTGTTTATTTTCTAATAAGCAAAGCGAGAAACAGTTTACTGATCTTTCGATTGATGATGCTAAACTTATTCAATTGGCAATCAATGCATACGTACCTTACACAGGTAACTTTAGTGCGGTTAAATTAACGACTTTTGATGAAGGTGACTTTTACGGAAGTTATGCTGAAAATGCTGCCTATAGCCCAAGCCTTTCGCCATTACAAAGTGCATTGAGTCAGTTTTATCTTGCGGGCTTAACCTTTGATGATAAAACAGTTAAGTCAATCACCTTGTTAGAAACACAAGGGGCAGAAAATCAATATGAGGTGGCTAAAAGTGTGCTGGCAAGCTTCGCAAACCCACCAGCATTTGAGCACTGTGTTGCTAAACTAGTTTAGCAATAGTTTTGCAGCTTCAATGACGACGGCGACTGATTTTTTCTCAATCTCGCCGTGGTCAACATTCGGAATTTCTTGTTTAGTACGATTTACTAATACCCCTGCAACACAGGCTGCGCGTAAGCCAAGGGCAGCACACATAGTAAATAGTGTTGCTGATTCCATTTCATAATTCATCACGCCTAGTTTTTGCCACTCTTCACAGCTGCCTTGGAATGAGCGAGGAACATAGCCAGAATAAGTATCGTAACGTTCTTGACCCGGGTAGAAAGTATCACTCGATGCAGTAATACCAATGTGGAAATTAATTCCTAGCTTATCACATGCATTTACCATCGCTTGTGTTGCAAAGAAGTCAGACACAGCAGGGTAGCTTAGTGGTGCGAAATGCTGGCTAGCACCATCTAAACGAACTGAAGCTTGGCTAATTAAAATGTCGCCTTCGTTAATGTGTGGCTGAATTGCACCGGTCGTGCCAATACGCAAAAAGGTATCAATACCTAGCTGAGCAAGCTCTTCAACAGCAATTGATGTAGATGGGCCGCCAATACCGGTAGAACAAACTACAACGCTGTGCCCGTTTAGCTCACCTCGGTATACATGAAATTCACGGGTCTTCGCTAAGCATTCAGGGTTATCGAGAAGTGTTGAAATGCGTGCTGAGCGGTCAGGATCGCCAGGGACAATCGCAAGGGTTGCGCCGTTTAAGTCCTGACGAGTAAGCCCTAAGTGAAATACCTTTTCCATTATTAAACCTTATTTTTGTCTAAAGCGTAATACTTTAATCATATGTGTTTAAAGTACAGGACAGATGTCCTATTAGATCACCAATGTTGCAAGAATTGCACAGATAACCTAAACCTAAAGAAGTAACGATAAAAGAGGATATATTATGCCTGCTTCATCTTCTATGAGTAAACACCATGAGTTTGCACGCTGTTTAGAAAGCTCGAAAATTTCAATTGGTGCACCTTTTCATTGGTTAGCACTTGCATTTAAAGATATCGCTAATGCGCCCATACTGAGTCTAGTCTACGGATTAGTATTTACCTTGATACCTGCGACTATCATGTATTTTGTTTATCAGTTTGATACGCACTTAGTTATATTGCCTGCAGTCGTTGGCTTTGCATTAATTGGCCCTGCTTTTGCTGCCGGACTTTACGATGTTGCATGGGAGCTTGAAAAAGGACACAAACCCACTTTAATGCACAGCCTTAAATCGATGTTTAGGAACCCAGCAGGTGAATGGGGCTTTGCGGTGTTATTAATGGTAATTATGATTGTTTGGATGCGCTTAGCTGCACTTATTCATGCATTGTACCCGAACGTTGTTAACCCGAGTTTTGAGCAGTTATCTGCGTTTTTAACGCTAGGTAGTATTGTTGGTGGTATTTTACTGGTCACTGTATTTGCGATTTCAGCATTTACCCCGCAAATTATGATGGAACGCCGTGTTGATATTATGACTGCGGTAATTTCTTCGATGAACGCGGTTAAAACCAATTTTGGTGCTATGGTTGTTTGGGCTGGCTTGATCTTGTGTTTAGTGTTTGTCGGCTTTATTACAGGCACTGCTGGGTTTATCGTTATTATGCCTTTATTGAGCTATGCCAGCTGGCATGCTTACATTGCAGTAATCAAAACCAAGAAGCCAAGAGGCTATGAATAATGAGTATTCACTTCGTTTGAATATAAATCTATAGCGGCAATCACCTAGGTTGCCGCAAAATTTGACTTTCTTTTCGCGCATGTTATACCTGCCAAAATACAGCGCTCTTATTTGACTAGAGCAGTTTAAATTCATCTGCATTAAAATTATAACCATTTAATATCAGTGAGTTATAGGTTTGGTTGAGCAAGTGATTGTTGAGTCTCAAAAATCCAGACTATACACAAACTTAATTGCGTAACTTTTTTAATTACGCATGAATATGCAGATAAAGATCAGCGGAGTAGAGATGAGTAACACACAAAAAGCCTTCCACGAAAAACTAAGTCAGTGTCTTTGTCCTCCTGGCGATGGCGTATTTACAGTTAATACAGCAAAAGAACGTAAAGATGCGCTGCGTACTAAATTATACGGCCAAACAGATAATGTTGATGTGCTTTGGAAAGAGTCACTTGAAACACTGGCAGAGTCTGAGCACAAAGCGGTAATTTTAGGTATTAGCTCTGACTGTGGAGGTGGTATTTTACGTGGTGCTAACTGGGGTCCATTATTTTTACGCTCTACCTTGATTGATCAACAACCACAAGCGCGCGCCTTTGATTTAGGTGATGTTCGTGTGATCCCACATTTACTTCATGATAAATACCTTAACGATGCAACCATTACAAACTGTCAAAAAGCGTTATATGCTGATGAAAAAAGCGAATATCATGTATCGCCTTTGTCTATCACTGAAGATGTCTGTGACGGCTTTTATGCCAATTACCCAGATAAGGGGATTTTTGGTATCGGTGGTGACCATTCAATTAGCTACCCGCTGACAAAAGCTTACTTAAAAGCAAAGCGTGATGCGGGTAAACGCACTGCAATCATTCATTTTGATGCTCATACAGACTTATTAGTAGAACGTTTAGGTATCGATTTATGCTTTGGTTCATGGTGTACACATATTCTTGAGTACTTACCAGCTCCACGCAACTTAATTCAATTTGGTATCCGCTCTAGTGGTAAGCCTAAGCAACATTGGGAAGACACGTTTGGTGTTAAACAACATTGGGCACATGAAATCATTGAACGTGGCGCTAAAGCAGTTGCTAAAGAAGTAATTGCACAGCTTAAAGCAGATAATGTTGATGAGCTTTACGTGAGCTTTGATATTGATGCACTTGATGAAAGCTTTGCTTCAGCGACAGGAACACCAGAAGCCGGTGGTTTAACACCTCAGCATGCATTAGACATTCTAGTTGCATTGGCTGACGAGTTCCCAATTACTGGTGCTGACATGATGGAAATTGCACCATTTACGGACAGTTCATTAATTGGTCAAACAAGTTCTGAAACAACGCTAAGAGAAGGCGCTAAAATCTCAGCATTCTTAATTAATGCAATGAATAAGTAATTGACTCTAGAGCGGAAACACCCTGTTTCCGCTCATTCCTTTTTACTAAATAACATTTCAATATCTGCAACTTCGAGCTATATTATTATAAAAAATAATTATAATTTATTTGGTATCGCTCATCATGCGCACAATTCTAACCCTGTCATTGCTGCTTTTTCTGCAACCTTGTTTTGCAGCGATCACTGTGGTGACCGAAAACTTTCCTAATTTTCAATACCTAGATGAAAATGGCGTATTAACTGGCACGGTGGTTGATAAAGTTAAATCAGGTTTAGAAAAAAGTGGCGTAGATTATAAGCTGTCAGTAAATTCTTGGTCAATTTCATATAACGCTGCATTGCGTGATAGCAATACCTGCATCTTTTCTATGGCAAGGCTTCCGGCACGCGAAGATAAGTTTACTTGGGTAGCGAAAATTGGTGGCTTTTCGGCGTCATTTTATTCGTTTAAATCTGAGGAAGTAACTATAGCTAACATAGATGAAGCTAAGAAATACCGAATTGCAGTATTAAAAAATAACTATTCACACATTTACCTAAAAGAAAACGGCTTTGATGAGCGTAATCAGCTGATCTTACTTGATAGTTTTGACAACATTTACGATGTACTGAAAAGCAGACGCTCAAGTATCGATTTAGTTATCCTTAGTGATGAGCAATTTAAATATGAGCGCGATAACGACAGCACCCTTGAAGATTTAAAACCGATATTTAAACTGCCCGTTGGCACACCTCAGTTATACTTTGCCTGCAATAAAAATATCAATCCTGTGACTCTTGAAAAATTAAATAAAGGCTTTGCTGCAAACGATTAAAAATAGCACTTGTTGATTACTACAAAGTGGCTATAATCAGCTGCTTTTTGTCCATTCTCGCCAAACTCTATGTAGCCTAAACGAGCAAAAAGTTGTTTGCATTCAACACTCTGAATGCGCTTAATTATTAGGAGCTACAATGAGTGATTTACTCATTATCATGATTTTAATTTTGATCAGTGCATTGTTTGCAATGAGTGAAATTGCGATTGCGGCATCTCGTAAGATCAAATTACGAGTGATGGTGGACGAAGGCAACAAAAAAGCCCAAGCAGTGCTTAGCTTGCAAGAGCAACCTGGGGCATTTTTTGCCATGATACAAATTGCCCTCAACGCAATTGCCATTTTAGGTGGTATTGTTGGTGAGCAAGCATTATCTCCTTACATAGAACAAATCTTAGGCATGATTTATCAAGGCCCGTTATTGAGTCAAATCAGCTTTTTAATTTCGTTTTTGAGTATTACCTCTTTGTTTATTTTATTTGCTGACTTATTACCTAAACGGTTAGCCATGATTATGCCAGAGGCGGTTGCGGTAAACGTGGTGTCCATTATGCGCTGGGTGACCTTTGCGTTAACTCCTTTTGTTGTTTTCTTTAATGGTATAACTAATTTGGTTTTACGCGCGTTTAAAGTACCCGCTGAACGAGAAGATATTGTCACCACAGAAGACATCGTTGCGATGATGGATGCAGGGGCAGAGTACGGCAGCTTACAGCAACAAGAATATGAGCTAATTGGCAATGTATTTGATTTAGAAGCACGTTTTTTATCGAGTGTGATGACTCCTCGCGATCAAATTGTGTTTTTTGATGTAAAAGCTGATGCTCAAGAAGTTGCAACGAAAATTATTGAGCACCCTCATAATCACTTTTTAGTGTGTGATGGTAGTTTAGATAAATTAATTGGCTCGGTTGAATCAAAAGATATCTTACGCAAGGTGCTAAAAGGGCAAACTGCCGAAATCGATAATGAATTAATAAGCCAAGATATTTTTTATCTGCCAGAAACATTGAGTCTTTCAGAGGCGCTAAATACTTTCAAAAAAGCGGCAGAGCCGTTTGCCGTAGTGGTTAATGAGTACGCGCTAATGGTAGGTATTGTTACTGTTAAAGATTTAATGAAAGGATTTATGGGCGACTTAATTAGCCACCAGGGTGAAGAGTTAATTATTCAACGTGATAATTCATCTTGGCTGGTCGATGGTTTAACACCTGTGGTTGAGCTTGCTAAGGTCCTTGAAATTGAAGAGTTCCCTGAACAGTCTCATTACGAAACAGTCGCAGGGTTTTTGATCTACACCATGAAACGCCTGCCTAAACGTGCAGAGTTTATTAATTACGGTGGCTATAAGTTTGAAGTGGTCGATGTTGAAGGAGTGAAAGTCGAGCAACTACTCGTTACTCGCATTTCTGAACATGTTTAGCATAGTGTTTAAGGCCGCCGATGCGGCCTTACTCAAAGGCGCCCTTCACAAGGGCTTTGCCTCTACTCACCATATGAACACCCTTTGACCAGCATTCTGTTGGCGCAAGCGTTGTTTTATCAAGTAACACAAGGTCGGCATCTGCATTTTGCTTAATTACACCTTTATTTATACCCAGTATCTGCGCAGGGTTTGATGTAACAGCCATTAAAGCGTGTTCAATCGAAACATTATATTTTTGCACTGCTTCTACAAACGAGCCATGCAATGTGGACTCTTTGCCTACTTCAAGGCCAAGCAGGTTAAAGCTTTTGTCAAAAATAGGGAGGCTTGCATGGCCATCTGAGCTCATGGTTAGTTTTGTTGGGTCGACTTTATTCTCTAGGCAGTAAGCTAGTGCGTGTGCGGCAGAGTATTCACCATGAGCAAGGTCATACTCGGTTGTACTTGTAGTAAAATCGATAGTGCCACCGGCTTTACAAAACTCTACCCCAGCATTAAGTAAGTCGATATTACGATTCATGTGAGTTGGGTAAAATTGTGCCAGCGAAATATCGGTTAGCTTATCAACCTCATGCAATAACGATAAATGTGTGTCAACAGGGCCAACATGAATGCTGACAGTGCCTTTTTTACCACTTAACATGCCGGCCACTTTTGCCTCTGCAGCCAGTTCTGCAAGCTGTTGCACTGTGGGTTGGCTGCTACGATGATCAGATATAGCAACTTCTCCCACGCCAATAAACTCATCTATGTACATTAAATCGCTGGTGATAGCGCCTGTCAGTGTTTTCGCAGGTAAATGATATGAGCCCGAATGACAAAAAACGTTGAGCCCAAGCTCTTTCAGCTCTTTTGCTTTAGCAATCAAATTACTATGAGTTCGGCTACTTGAGTCAGTGCCAAGAGCTGCAATAACGGTTGTTGTACCATGCAGTGTTGCATCAGTCAGGTTCATTTCTGGTGTTCTACTTGCAAAGCCAGCTTCGCCGCCTCCGCCAGTTATATGAACGAGTGAATCTATAAACCCCGGGGCCAAAATACAATGAGTGCCATCGACCGTGGTAATCCCCTGATAGGTATCGATAGTTATTTCAGGCTGTATATCAACTATTTTTGTGCCAGCAATAAGAACATCTTGAATGCCTAAAGGTGAGGGGGCGAAAACGTCTGCGCCTTTTATAAGTGTTAACATAATTAAATCTTTTACTGATAGTTAATAAAGTGTGCGAGAAAAATAAAACCACTGGCAAGGCCAAACAAAGCTAAAGTGAAGCGCCAAATAAAACGTGCCCATTCACTCCAATCTAACTTAACAATACCTAAACAGCCAATGAGACTAGCAGAAGTAGGAATAAAAATATTCGTTAAACCATCACCCAACTGAAATGCCAACACTACAATTTGACGTGAGATATTTAACAAATCACCGAGCGGCGACATTAGCGGCATTGTTATGGCTGCTTGTCCTGAACCTGACGAAACAAAGAAGTTAAATACACTTTGAAATAATAGCATGCCCCAAGCCGCAATATAATCGGGCACAACTGAGATGCTGGTGGCACTATAGTACAGCAAGGTATTAAGGGTTGAAGGCGACGTTAAATCGCTACCGCCAAGTATTAAAATAACGCCTTTTGCAAGTGCCACTAAAAGTGCTGCAGGTAGGAGCTCTTGGGCACCTTCTTTAAATGCATTTGCACTTTCATTGGCAGTTTGTTTTTTGAATAGGCTGGCGATTACAGCACAAGCAATACCTAGGCAAAAGAATTGCGCTGCTAATTCAGGAATATAATACTGCCGAGCCATCACGCCCCAAATAACCCAAACAATGCCAGCAATAAAAGTAAGTAAGATTAGTTTATCTGCGTTATCTAAATTTATTGCACTGTCTTTGTGTTGGTTAGATTGTTGTTTAGTTGCTCTGATAGAATTGGCATAGCGAATGGTGAATACAAGGCCAAATGAAGTAAAAACAAGCCAAGCAACCATTCTGAACCCTGCGCCAGAAAAAACGGGAATTTCAGCAATTGATTGAGCTATGGCAATGCTAAATGGATTCATCCATGAGGTAGCAAAGCCAATTTGTGTAGCAACATAGGTTGTTAATACCGTTACTTTTGCGTCATAACCAAGTTGTTTCATAATCGGGAATAACACAATACAAAAGGCGATGGCTTCTTCACCCATGCCGAAAACCGCACCCCCTAAAGAGAAAAGTACGAACAAGAGGGGAATGAATACCCACTCAATATGTTGTGTTTTATTGATCAGTGCCATTATGCCGTTATTGATCGCACCGGTTTTTAAGATAATCCCAAACGCACCGCCAGTGATTAAAATAAACGCCATTACACCAATCGCTGCGCCATACTTATCACCTGACACTAACCCTTCAAATAAGACATTAGCTAGGCCAATTTCACCACCTTCTGCAAAAAATGCTGGCGGCGTATGATCTGAGGCTGTTTGATATTGTGATAATTCAACGCTATGGCTATCTTTTTCGGCATTAAACACACCGGGTGTTATAAATAGGCTGGCAAAATAGGCGATAACTGCGACGCACAACAAAATGATGCTCGCATCTGGCATCGCAAACTGTTTGTTTTTCATAAAGTCACTTAAAGGTCTTTCGACGTTTATAAGATAAGCAAGGTATTGTAGCCCTTGCTAACAAAGATTAATACTGAGAGTCGTTAGTTTAAGATAACGTAAGCTCAAAAGTGTGGGCGACTATTAAGCCGCCCATACCTTGCTAAAAGCGATAGCTCAAACTTAACGTATAGCGACTGCCATAAGCATTATGGTTTATAGAATCAAAACCTCGGCTTGAACCATATAGTTTAGGCGGTTCTTTATCGAAGATATTATCGATACGAGCACGGATTGATATTGCATCATTGATAAAATACCCGGCAGATAAATCCCATACTAGCCAGTCATCAACATCGCGTTTTAACTCATCATTAAGTTCGCCAAGTTCTGCTAGCTCATCTATTTCACGGCCACGTAGCCCTTCAATATCATCCTCATAGCTACTGGTATAGTTGGCACCTAGATTTATGTAATAACTCTCGGCATCCCAATCGATAGAGAATCTGCCTACATTTTCAGGGTAGCGATAAGTGCCGATTAACTTTTCGATTGCATCTGAACCAGGTTTGTTTCGCTCAAACTCTAAATAGTGTGTACCATCGAAAGCGAGTGTTAAATTACCTTTAGCAAAAAGAAAACGATGATCGAACTTAAAGTCAATTCCCGCTAAGGTTTGTGTGCCAGTATTTTCCAGTGGAATAACATGGTCTCTAAAAAGTGGCAGGAATAGCTCATCTTCTCGCGGATTAAACTCACTAATGTAGTTTGTTAGGATCTCTGAAAGATTAGCGCCATTACTTTCGATATTAAGGCCAGCATTATCGGTTACTTCACACAGCTGCTGCTCGTACGAAATACCTTGTTGCCCTTGTGGTACTAAGCCACAGTGACGAAGAGAAGCATCCGTAATTGCTCTATCTAGCACGGCAGTCATATTGGTATCGATAACTTGTTCATGATCAAAATGCCAATAATCGACAGTTAGATTGGTATTTACAGATGGACTCCATGCAAAGCCAATGCTGAGCGCTTCAGATTCCTCGGCTTTGAGTGCTTGATTCCCAAGTTCAAGGCTGTTAACACTGACTTCTGTACCATCACCCATACAGTATAAGTCTGCAACTGCCTGATTTGCGCCGCAATCAAAGCTTGATTGTGTGGTACGTAATTTTACGCCAGCTTGAGTTAATGAAGGTGCTCTAAATGACGTTGACCAAGAGCTCCTAATAATTAGAGAATCTGAAGGGCGGTAGCTTAAACCCACTTTAGGGTTAAACGTTCCACCAAAGTCATCGTAATGATCGTAACGACCAGCAACTTGCAGTTCTAGCTGCTCAGTAACTGGCATATTCAACTCTACAAATGCAGCGTATTGCGTACGGTCTGCTTCTGATAAGCTCGAGCCAAAACCAAAAACATCAACTAAATAACCATTTTCAGCACGCGCTTGAGAGTCTAATGACGGAATATCTTTTAACTCTTCTCGGCGAGCCTCAATACCAAATGCAGCATAAATGGGTAACTCATTAAATGTAAATAAGTCGCCATTAAAGTTTAAATCCCATCCGTAAACTGTACTTTCACCACTTCTACTAGGGTTTGCTTTTGCAAGCTCAAGCACCGCATCATTATTAGCATCACCCTGTATAAAAGGGTTGTAGAATGGCATTAACTGACCTTGCGAACAATTGAGCTGTGTTCCATCGTATGTAGCCGTTGAACCGTCGGAGCATAATTCACCAGTGATTGCAGCATGAAATTGGTAGCGGTTGTAAATTCCATCAATCGCTTCTTGCTCTGACTTAGAACGAGAAAATGTTACACCTGACTCCCAACTCCAGTCCCCAATGTAACCAGCTAGGCTGCTGACTAAGCGAAAGTTTTTAGTTTCAACTTCAACTGTACGCGGTGAATTAAAACGTGCATCAAATGCAAAGCCATACACTTCTCGACCCGCTTGAGTGGTAAATGGATCAATATAAAGCTGGTCCATTAAGTCGTTACTGCCATCAGCGTTATCATAAATGAATAGCGCATCTTCTATGATATACGGACCATCATCGTCGTTTATTTGATTGATTGGTGCAGGTGATGAATAGGCTTTTGATTTAGTTTGACTATAGAAGAAATCGGTATGCCAATCTAAATCACCTAAGCGGCTGTTAAACATAAAGCCAGTTGAAAGGCTTTCAAATGGGGTTTCTAGGTAATCATCTTGGTTAGCATAGTAAGCACAAATTTGCTCACCATACTCAGTCGTGACAAGCTCGGTTTTACAGTTTGGCGCTGGTAGTTCATTGCCATCTCGGCTGCTGTAATAATAAATGTTTGGTGAGTTCTCAAGTTTCGGTAAATATGAGTAACCATTCACTAGATTAGGTGTTGCGGTATAACTTCTGTCGGTCGCTTTAAAGGCATTGCGGTCGTAAATATCAGCAAATATCGTTAAGTTACTTTCACCGATATTGGTTCCGTAGACTAAGTTAAGTTGCTTCTTAGCTTCGTCATGACTGTCAAAACTATTGGTGTAAGAAGTGTTTACTTCAGCTCCTTGATAGTCATCTTTGAGAATATAGTTAATAACACCAGCGACAGCATCAGCACCATAAATTGCTGATGCGCCAGTGGCTAAAATATCAATGCGCTCGATTGCAGCAAGCGGAATTGAGTTTACATCAACAAAGTTTTCAGTGCCTGCTGCGAACGAGCTAGGTGCTACACGGCGGCCATTAATGAGTGTTAATGTAGCTGAGGGGCCCATACCTCTTAAGCTTGCAGCGGATTGACCCGCTGGCGTTGAGGTTGATGTACCACCACTTTCTGATGTTGAAAAGGTACCGGATCCGCCTTTAAAAACGGATAAATCTTTTAATAATTCATGAATAGTGTTCGCTCCTGAGCGCTTGATAGCATCTTGGTCAAGCACTGTAAGCGGTATGGTTCCTTCTAAATCAACCCCTTTAATTCGTGATCCTGTTACTTCTACTCGTTCAATTTTTTCTGATTGTTGGTCGTTTTGAGCATACACAGTTTGTACTGGGCACAGCACAGCACTGATTGCTACAGCAATTGATAACTGACGAAACATATTGATTTACCTTTGTCTTAAAAAACACACGGCAAAACCGTGACGTTTTGAATAATTGTTATAATTTTTAGACAGGGCAGTGGGTTATAGACACAACTAGCCCCTCACAGGAAGTGAGGTGTGGCTACTCGTCAAACCACTCCGAAAGGTAGTGTGGTGAGTAGAAATATGTGCAAAGCGATAATGCGTTTTTCAACATAATTCCAATCCGTAAGGTCTTTTGACAAAGCTAGCTATACAGTGCTAGCTTACTCGCGTTTTTAAATGTTCCTTTTTTTTATAGCAAGCAACAAAAAGCTGCGCAAGCAATTTTCTAATATTTTTTTACAAGAGTGTAACAATATGAACATCCTTAAGGAGCAAAAGACTAAATATCAAACTTCAGCTTTTTCTTTGGTATTTGGTTTGTTTTTCGCATCATTTGGCAGCAAAGTCTATGCAAATGATCAACAGCAAACGTTGGTCTTAGTCGGCGGATCTTTGACCACCTGCTCAAGTATGAGCCCTAAAAATTGTCTTTCTAATAAACAGATTAGTGGTAAACAAACTAATCAATATCGATTAAATAATGATGCTTTATTTGCAATAAAGACAAATTGGCCAACCAAGAATAAAAAAAATCGTCAGCAAACGCTTAAGGTATTAGCACAGATTGCACGTGAAAAGTCAGGTGTGATCACTAAAAGTGATATTTTATGGGCATGGCGTGATTTAGATAACAAGTTATTAAACGAACTCACTGATTTTGAATACAACTTTGTCATAGACTCACTTGAAGTCGCTGTATTAAATACAGATTCTACCCGCCAAAAAGAGCAGGTTAGTACAAGCGATAATAACGATCGTGCAGCCAATGATATTTTAGATTTTGTTGCTGCATCATTAAAAACAACCACCGAATCACCAACAATTTTAGCGGTTACGGCTTCAAGCAGAGACCCATATGAATCAGCTGACTTTTATGAAGGGCTATTAGACTTTACTGGTGTAGAATCAAGCTGGTTACCTCTAACCCCCGCCTTAGCAAAAGCGATTACCAGTAAGCAATGTGAGAGTTTGGATTCTTTACGCACTGACTCTATGGGCGTTTTTAATCGTGAGACAATTTACCCTGATCGAATTAAGGCCGAAAAAGCGCTTTGTGATAAAGGGGTCGATCATTTAGTTGAGCTAATTGAAAATGCCACGGGGATTATGTTTAACGGTGGCGATCAGAGTTTAACCAGAAAAGTACTGTTTGATGATAACGGTAAGCAATATCCTTGGACTCACGCAATTTTACAAAGACCATTACTTGTTGGCACAAGCGCAGGTACAGCGGTGCAAAGTGGTGGTAAAAATGCCTACGGCACAGTGCCGATGATTTCAAATGGTACAAGTTTAGCGGCAATGAGAGAAGGCTCGTTTGCGGTGTCTGCGCCGAGTGAGCGCTGTGAAAATGAATGCGGTGATAAGATTTCGGCTGATAGTCTTACCTATGAAAAACAAGGTGGACTTGGCAGCTTTACTTATGGTGTTCTTGATACACACTTTAGCGAGCGCAACAGAACAATGCGTTTGGCAAGATTACTAGCAGATACCGGGCAACAGCATGGCTTTGGCATTGATGAGACCACCGCCCTTGTATCAATTCGAGCTGGTGAAACCGCACTAATGACGGTGATTGGTAAAAGCGGTGTCGTGCATGTTAAATCTGACGCTAAAAACAACGGAGCAATCAGTTATTGGCCTGCTGGTGCAGTTATTGATGTAACAAAGGATGGTTTTAATCTCGCTAAACGAACAGTTGATAATGCACTTCCTAGTATTAAAATTCCGCCACTGCCGATGCAGCGTTTCGGCACTATATTTTCAGATGCTAAATTACGTTCGCTTGTACAAGCTATGTGTTTAACTCAAGAACAACAAGCAGTCGCTCAGCATGATGAGTTTTTATTGGATTTAAATGCCACTGACAATACTCATTATTACCGTGTAAACACTAGTAGTACAGGCTGTGCGGTAGAAAACCTAGCCTTTAAAGTTAAGACATTTTAACGATGTAAGGTACTGAAAAAGTAGTGGATTATTTGTTCATTATTAGTTAGCGTAAGGCTAATAATGAACAAACCATGGAATGGGGTTATGAAATATAACGTACTACTTTTATTTATTTTTGGCTGTTTATTTGCCTATTTATCTATACCAGTTATTGGCTATGGTTCAGCTATTGCAATTCCAACCGAAGTACTTTCAGCCCTTTATGACTTGTCACCTAACTTTGCTTTATCAATGGTTGATATCGTTACTTTAGGTCTTCCTTTATTAGCGTTACTCTTAGTATTTTTACTCATTAGTAAGTCCCTGTACCTTAAAGATAAAGCGTATTCATACTTTATATTGCTGACACCATTTTTAGCGCTGCATTTATATTTTGCTGTTAACACCTTTTCTGCAAATATTGATAACACCACTTTACTGACTAGTCTGCCTAAGTATGTATTACTAGTGCTATTTGTTGCGCTTTTTTCTACGCATAAAAAACCAAGTTTTAGTTGATGTAAGTCATACGCGAAACTTCAACATATAAGCTAATCTGTAATTAATCAGTGAACGAAGTTGGTAACACAATGAAAAAATTACTGCTATTAACAAGTGGGGGTGATTGCCCTGGGCTCAATGGGGTGATCAGAGCGGTGGTTAAAGCAGCCGAACATGATGGCAATTGGCAGGTGTATGGTAGCCGAAGAGCATATTGTGGTGTGCTTGAACAGCCAAATGATATTATACACTTAACTAGTGAAGTTGTGGCGGGTATTCATGTTCGTGGTGGAACAATTCTCGAAACTGTTAATAAAGGGAATCCTACCGCATTTCCTGCTGAAATAGCGGGTGAACAAGTGTTTATAGACCGCTCTGATGAGTTAATCAGTATTATTAAGCATCTTGGTTTTGATGCCGTTATAAATATTGGTGGTGATGGTTCACATAGGGTATCTCAGCACTTATTTGAACATGGCTTAAATATCGTAGGCGTGCCAAAAACTATTGATAATGACTTATATGGCACTGATTACACAATTGGTTTTCAGACTGCTGTCGATACCGCCACCGAAGCCATTGATCGTTTAATACCAACAGCGCAAAGTCATAACCGAGTGATTGTGACTGAAGTAATGGGGCGCGATGCCGGTTGGATTTGTTTGCACTCTGCTATTGCAGCTGGCGCAGAAGTCGCACTTATTCCAGAAATTCCTTACGATATTGAAGCGATTAAAGCCAAACTAACATCACGATTTGATAAAGGCCATGGATTTGCCAACATTGTCATTTCAGAAGGAGCAAAGCCTGTTGCTGGTGGTGTTGTTAGTAAACAATCAAATGAACTTGGTTACGAAAACCCAGTGCTTGGTGGCATTGCTGAGCAGCTTGCTTCACAAATACGTGTGGCGCTTGATCTTGATGTAAGAGTAACCGTATTAGGGCATATTCAACGTGGAGGCACACCTAATGCGTTTGATAGGGTGCTTGCAGCAGAGTTTGGGGTGCAAGCATTCGAGCTAGTAAAGCAAGGTCAGTTTGGTTTTATTCCTGTCATTAAAGACGGTGAAATTAAACCAATCAGTTTAAAAGAGGCAACTTCTGAATATCGCGTCATCCCTCTAGAACATTCTTTAATAACAAGTGCCCGCGCAATGGGCATGTGTTTAGGCGAATAATCTGCGAATTGATATAACTTCAATTCGCATAACTAATAGTTTTAAAACAACTTTGTCAGTTACGTTCGTAATAATTCAATTAGCAATTTATTTATTGCACAAAATTCATGCGTTAAAGCAAGCATTTTATTTAATGTAAAGTTCTTTAAAGATGGTTGATCTGTGCCTTTTTTAGTTTAGAATGATCGTTCACTCTAAACTAAGGAACTACACATGCAGCGCTCTCGCATTCCATTTTTTGCAGTGTCAGCTTTGGCTGGTGCTGTTTTATTATCAGGCTGCGGCCAATCAGAATCGGCTCAAGGGCAAACGCAGGCAGCTCAAGCTGTTCCTGTTGGCGTTATTGAGATGCAAAGTAAACCACTTACACTAACTAAAGAATTGCCAGGTCGTGTGGCTGCTTCACGTATTGCGCAAATTCGTCCGCAGGTTAACGGTATTATTCAGTCTCGTATGTTTGTTGAAGGTGCTGAGGTTGAAAAAGGCCAAGCTTTATATCAGATTGACCCATCTACATTTGAAGCTGAAGTAGCAACTAGTAAAGCCGCTATTACTAAAGCTCAAGCAAGTATTGCAAATGCCAAAGCAAAAGCAGAACGCTATAAAGAGCTATTGAGCATCAAAGCAGTAAGCCAACAAGATTACGACGAAGCTGATGCAGCATACAAAGGTGCAAAAGCTGACTTACTGACAGCTCAAGCGCAGCTTAAAACCGCTGAAATCAATTTAAACTATAGCAAAGTGTTAGCGCCAATTAGTGGCCAAATTGGTAAATCAGATGTCACTGCCGGTGCCCTTGTGAGTGCAAATCAAGCAACTGCATTAGCAACCATTACTCAATTAGACCCAATCTATGTTGATTTAACCCAGTCAAGCAGTGAACTAACACGTTTGAAAAAAGCCATTGCTGCAGGTGATCTTGATAAAGATGCCGCTTTGCATTCAAAAGTTGAATTAAAGATGGAAGACGGCAGTACTTATCAACATAAAGGTACATTGCAATTCTCTGAAGTGACTGTTGATCCAAGCACAGGCTCAGTAACCTTACGTGCTGAATTTCCTAACCCTGAAAAATTACTGCTGCCAGGTATGTATGTTCGTGCAGTGATTGTTGAAGGTGTGAAAAGTGATGCGATTTTAGCACCCCAACGTGGCGTAAGCAGAAACACAAAAGGTGAGCCTACTGCCATGGTTGTAAGCAAAGACAATACCGTAGAAGCACGTGTGCTTAAAACTGATCGTACTGTTGGCTCAAATTGGTTAGTGACAGACGGCCTAAACAATGGCGATAAGTTAATTGTTGAAGGTTTACAGAAAATCCGCCCAGGTGCACCAGTCAATGCAATGCCTGCAGAATCAGCAGCTAACAGCCAGTAACGGAGAAACTTAATGTCACGATTTTTTATTGATCGGCCCATATTTGCATGGGTACTTGCTATCGTTGTGATGCTGGCAGGTATCTTAGCAATTAGAAGTTTGCCGGTTGCGCAGTATCCATCAATTGCACCACCTGCAATTAGTATTCAAGCCACATACCCTGGTGCGTCGGCCCGTACTCTAGAAGATACGGTTACACAGGTTATTGAACAAAAAATGAAAGGGCTAGATGGCTTGCTCTACATGTCGTCAACCTCAGAGTCTAACGGCTCAGCGACGTTAACCTTAACCTTTAGTGCAGATACAGACCCGGATATCGCACAGGTTCAAGTACAAAACAAATTGTCGCTTGCAACACCGTTATTACCAGAAGAAGTACAACGTCAAGGTGTCTCGGTTGCAAAATCGGCTCGTAACTTCTTAATGGTTGTAGGCTTTGTATCTGAAGACGGCAGTATGAACAACATCGATATCGGTGATTATGTTTCATCAAACGTGCTTGATATTATTTCTCGTGTAAACGGTGTCGGTGAAGTGCAGCTGTTTGGCTCTCAATATGCAATGCGTATTTGGTTAGACCCAGCTAAATTACTGAAGTACTCATTAACTCCTGCTGATATTAGTGCTGCAATCAGTGCTCAAAATGCACAAGTTTCAGCAGGTCAATTAGGTGCGTTGCCAGCAGTAAGTGGCCAACAATTAAATGCAACGGTAACTGCACAAAGCCGCTTACAAACACCTGAGCAATTTAGAAATATTTTTGTAAAAACCAATGCTGATGGTTCAGTTGTTCGTTTAAGTGATGTTGCTGATGTTGAATTAGGTGGTGAAAACTACGGTGTTGTTGCGCGTTTTAACGGCAAACCGGCATCAGGTTTAGGTGTTAAGCTTGCCAGTGGTGCTAATGCACTTGATACAGCTGATGGCGTAAAAGCGGCCCTTGCTGAACTTGAGCCTTTCTTCCCTGAAGGTTTAACAACGGTTGTTCCTTACGATACGACGCCATTCGTCTCACTTTCGATTGAAAAAGTTGTCAGCACTCTAATCGAAGCTGTTGTACTGGTGTTCTTGGTCATGTACTTATTCTTACAGAACTTCAGAGCAACACTTATTCCGACTATTGCAGTACCTGTTGTATTGCTAGGTACGTTTGCTATCTTGCAAGTGTTTGGCTTCTCAATTAATACCTTAACCATGTTTGCGATGGTACTTGCCATTGGTCTACTTGTAGATGATGCAATCGTCGTGGTTGAAAACGTTGAACGTGTAATGACCGAAGAGAACTTATCTCCTCTTGAGGCAACACGTAAATCAATGGATGAAATCAAAGGTGCCCTTGTTGGTATTGCGATGGTGCTGTCGGCAGTATTCGTGCCTATGGCGTTCTTCCCTGGCTCAACAGGGGTTATTTATCGCCAGTTCTCAATTACCTTGGTAACTGCGATGAGTTTATCAGTACTTGTTGCATTGATTTTAACACCTGCTTTGTGTGCGACAATGCTTAAACCAAGTCATGTACATAACGATAAATCTTTATTTGGTCGTTTCTTCCTTGGCTTTAACCGTGGTTTTGACAGAACGAACTCGGGTACACAAGGTTTTGTGTCTCGCATGATCAAGCACAGTAAACGCTATTTACTTATTTACGGTTTAATCGTGGGTGGCATGGTGTTTATTTTCTCACAATTACCATCGGCATTCTTACCAGATGAAGACCAAGGTATTTTGTTTAACCAAGTAAGCTTACCTGCCGGTGCAACAACAGAGCAAACTTTAAAAGTTGTTGAAAAGATGGAACATCACTTCTTAGAAGAGCAATCAGAAGCGGTTAAGTCTATCTTTACGGTAACAGGTTTCAGCTTTGCAGGTTCTGGTCAAAACGCGGCAATCGGCTTTGTGGGTTTAAAACACTGGGATGAACGTCAGCGTCCTGATCTAACCGTCGGTGCGGTTGCGGGTAAAGCCATGGGATACTTCTCAACGATTAAAGAAGCGTTCGTATTTGCTTTCCCACCTCCTGCGGTTGTTGAGCTTGGTACTGCAAACGGTTTCACCTTGTTCTTACAAGATAGGGTTGGTCTAGGTCACGAAAAACTACTTGAAGCACGTAACATGTTTTTAGGTATGGCTGCACAAAACCCGGTGTTATCAGGTGTGCGCCCGAATGGTCAAGAAGATAAACCTGAGCTAGAGCTTGATATTGATTTAGCGAAAGCCGAAGCATTAGGTCTTACTCAAGCAGATATCAATAATACGTTATCAACGGCTTGGGGTAGTAGCTATGTAAATGACTTTATTGACCGTGGTCGTGTGAAAAAAGTGTACTTACAAGGTACGCCTGAATCACGCATGGTGCCAGAAGACTTAGATGAGTGGTATGTACGTAACGCCAATGGTGACATGGTGCCATTTACTGCCTTTGCTCATTCTTATTGGACTTATGGCTCACCACGTCTTGAGCGTTATAACGGCTTTTCAGCGATGGAAATCCAAGGTGCGGCTGCACCGGGCTACAGTACTGGTCAAGCGATGGCTGAAGTTGAGAAAATGGTTAAGAAGTTACCACCGGGTGTATCGTTCGAATGGACAGGTATTTCATATGAAGAACGTTTAAGTGGTGGTCAAGCGCCATTACTTTATGCACTTTCATTGTTGGTTGTATTCCTATGTTTAGCGGCGTTATATGAGAGCTGGTCAGTTCCTGCTGCAGTTATGCTAATTGTACCGCTTGGTGTATTTGGTGCATCGATTGCGTCATTTGTATTTAATTTATCAAACGATATTTATCTCCAAGTGGGTCTCTTAACCACCATAGGTCTGGCATCAAAAAATGCCATCTTAATTGTAGAGTTTGCTATTCATAAAATGGATGAAGGTATGAAACTTGTCGATGCCGCGGTAGCAGCTATTCGTCTACGTTTACGCCCAATCTTTATGACATCAATGGCATTTGTGTGTGGTGTACTACCATTGGCAATTGCATCAAGTGCAGGCTCAGGTGCACAAAACGCACTAGGTATTGCTGTTATTGGTGGTACTCTTGCGTCATCGACCATTGTGGTAATTTTTGTGCCGCTGTTCTTTGTACTGGTGCGCAGAGTATTCCCAGGCAAAACAAAATCAACTAATGAGGAGCAGGCATAATGAAAGCTAAACTTATCTCAGTGTCTGTTGCTGCACTTATGTTATCTGCCTGTAATATGGCGCCAGATATGGAGCAACGTGAATTACCCGTTGCTCAAAACTATGATATCCAAGGTACAGCGGGCGATATAAATGCGCTCAATTGGCAGTCATTTTTCAGTAATGCGCAACTTCAACAGTTGATTGCGCTCACACTTGAAAACAACAAAGACATAAAAACTGCTGCACTGAATGTGCAGCAGGTTAGAGCAATGTATCAGATTGAAGATTCAGCGCTTTACCCAAGCATTGATCTCAATGCATCGGGTACCCGTCAGCGTCTTCCGGCAGATTTATCTGGTACTGATCAAGCAACTATCTCTGAAAACTATACAGCAACTGTAGGCCTAACCGCTTATGAGATTGATCTTTGGGGCAAAGTACGTAACCAATCAGAGCAAGCATTACAAAACCTATATTCGGCTGAATACAGTTTGACTAGTGTGCGAATTAGTTTGATCTCCGAATTAGTAAATGCATGGCTTAACTATGCGACGGATAAAGAGCTTTTGGCACTTGCAAACGAGACTTTGAAGTCTCAGCAGGAGTCTTTAGAGCTAACTCGTAAGACATTTGCTCTAGGTGCTGCTTCTCAGTTAACGCTATCGCAACTTGAAAGCACAGTAGCAACCGCTAAAGTCGATATTGCAAACTATCAGCGTTTACTAAAGCGTGATAAAAATGCCCTCGATTTTCTAGTAGGTAAAACCGTCACTGCAGATTTATTACCAAGTGAAAGTATAGATGATGTACTTAATTTGCCTGATGTGCCAGTAGGGTTACCGTCTGAGCTATTGACTCAGCGACCTGATATCAAAGCTGCAGAGCATGATTTATTGGCTGCCAATGCAAACATTGGTGTGGCAAAAGCGGCATTTTATCCAAGCATCAGTTTAACAGCGAATGCGGGGACAGCTTCAGCTGACTTGAGTAATCTTTTTGATTCGGGCTCAGGTACTTGGAGCTTTGTGCCTTCGGTAAACTTGCCTATTTTTAACATGGGTCGTAATCAAGCTAATCTCGATGTTGCAAAAGCTCAACAAGAAATGGCTATAACCAGTTACGAGCAAACCATTCAACAGGCATTTAAAGAAGTATCTGATGCCCTTGCTGACCGTGAAGGTTATATGCATCAGCTAGATGCCCTGAATGACTTGTATCAAAGTAATGAGCTATCTTTTACTTTATCGGATGCACGTTTTCAAAAAGGCGCCGACAGCTACTTGCAAGTATTGGATGCACAACGAAATTGGTACAGTGCAGGACAACAGTTAATTTTGGGTAAGCAAGCGTATCTGGCGAGCCAAATTAATTTGTATAAAGCACTGGGTGGCGGCTGGAATGCACAAAAATCTGTGCGATAAATCAGCAAAAGCATAATTTATTTAAGGTTTTGCAGGTTCTTAGTTGTTTTGACTCTCCTCAAAGATTAAGATCCTGTAAACCTTGTTTAAATTAAAGTTAACCCTAGTCAGTAAAGCTTGGAGAAACCATGACGCAAAAAACGAAAAGACACAATGACCCTGCGCTTGCTGAGGCAAGACGTAATCAAGTGCTTTGTGCCGCAGCGGATTGTTTTCGACGTAAGGGTTATCATGGCGCGGGAATGGCCGAAATTTCTAAAACCGCGGGTATGAGTGCTGGCCACATCTACAATTACTTCGCCAGTAAAGAAGCGATTATAGAATCGATTGTTGAGCGTGATATGGAAGAAATGTTCTCAATCTTTAAAGAGTTTGCTGATAAACCCGGCGATCGTGTCACTGTTTTACTAGATGGTCTAGGCAGAGGCGTTGAGCGCCATACCGATTTGAATCAAGGTGCGCTTGATTTAGAAATGCTCGCCGAAGCTGCTCGTAACGAAAAAGTGGCTAACTTATTAAGAGAGTCAGATAGCCACGCTCGTGATTCTATGCGTGAATTATTAGTGGGTGAAAGAGGGCCATTACAAGGCACAGCACTTGAAGAAGTGAATGCCCGTATTGAAGTGATGTTTTCAGTAATGGGTGGCCTGTTACTGCGTAAAATGCTCAACCCAGATTTAGATATTCATGAGTTACTTAAAGCGCTACGTCCAACAATGAAAACCTTATTGTTACCATTTGAATAAAGCACTTATTAAAAGCGCTCTATAGACCATTGGATTGCCATAATTGCAATTACCACAGAGCCTGCTGGCATAATAGCTTTTTTGTACCAAGTGTTATTTCTAAGTAGCATTAGCAGTGGTAAACAGATTGCTAAAATAACCAGTTGACCAATCTCAACCCCTAAATTAAAGGCTAAAATACTCATTAGCTGGTATTCATTTGATAAACCAAGCTCACCTAAAACACTCGCAAAACCCATACCGTGTAATAGACCAAAACAGAATGTGATCCAGCCTAAGCGCACAATCATTGGCCAAATATTATTTATTGCAGCAAATAATACTGAAAGCGCGATACCTAATTCTACCCATCGGGTGTTTGGCGATATGATATTCATAGCAGTCGCTGTGAGGGTAATTGAGTGAGCAAGTGTAAAAGCGGTGATTATCCAAGCTGTATCAATTAGAATTTGTTTTTTAGACTCGACACGTTGCCACTCGCCTTGCTTACGAACTAACACACCGCCCAGCAATAGGGCAATTAAGAACGAGATGTGATCTGTGCCCATCCAAATATGTAATATGCCTTGATGTACATATTCAATAAACGTTGTGGTGAAGCTTTGCTTTTTAAAGTTGATAACTTGTTTTGCCGTATTTTGTTCAAATACGCGGCTTGATTTAGCAATGGCGGCAATTGCTTGATGATGCTCATCTATATCAAATAGGGCTGTGTAATTAACTGTTATAGAACTATCAGATGGACAATCAACTTGTAGTGGCACATGGATATACGACTGATTAAAGTGGTTATCTATACTAAGTGCACCATCAACCGTGACCTTGCAGCTTTGATTTTGTTGTAACACATTAAAATGGCTATTTAGATAGTCTAATACTGCTTGCTGCTGTGATGTAATTTCATGCCATGTAATTACATTATCTTGATTTTTATCGAAGTTGAGCGCTTTATCAAGATCATTCAACGAGGCTTGCCAAGAGCCGGTTAGTGATAGCTTATTACTCGTTTGTTGTTCTAAATTAAGATAAGCGGTGCTTTGCTGGTGGGCGTGACAGATAGAGCTAAAAATTAATAGAAATAGCGTAACCAACAACGACTTTTTCATTTTTATTCCTAAGATAATACAAGGAGACGAGTCTAATACTCGAATTACCGCCTATTTTTTAAAGCGGATATAAAAAGAGGCTGTCACTATAGCAAGTACAAAGGTTTATCGACTAGGTTATCTATCTTAGAAATACAGACTTTGCTCGTATTTATATATTGTTTCTAGTCTGTGTATGATTAGTTCGCATCGAGTAAGGCTGTATAAATAATTTCACTTGGGCTACCTGATTGTGAGCCGCCAATTGGCTCACGGCTTATCGCAAGTAAAGTGATATCTTGTGGTTTAAATATTGCATTTCGGGCAATTTCTTTGCTATCTGTTTTTGGTAATAAAGCAATAGGGATGGCGCTCGGGTAGTCTTTTAAACGGATCCACAACTGGTAATCATAATCAGTTTGTAAACTCATGCCGCTAGCAGCTTTAAGTAAAATACTGTGATCGCTTATTTCTAAATTCCAAACTGGATTATTTGCTGAGTCATAAAACGTTACCGAGTGATTGATTTTATCACTAAACGACTCTTGCGGTTGCCAAGTAATTAATATCAACACAATACAGACCGCGGTTGCAATAGCAGCCCAAGCCTTAAAAATTCCATAGTTAGGGTCTTTTGCTTTCTTCTGTGTTGGTAATAAAAGTGGGTCAATCCGTTTTGTTATTTTATCCCATACTTGCTGATCCGGTGGGTTAGATTCAACCGCGTTTTCTAGGTTTTTTATATGTCTTTGCCATAATGAGGTTGCGTATCGTGCTTGAGGAGAGGTTCGCATTAAGCGGCTAAATCTATCTCTGGCATGGCCATGTAAAGTGCCTAAAACATATTCTGCTGCAAGTAAATTAAGTAGCGTTTGGTCATCGTATTTCATAACGAATTAGGCTCGGGTTGATTTAAATTTTTAATGAAAGCTCTACTAAAAACCTGTGATTATTAGGCATGGCTTTTAACTTAGACTAGCAGGGAAAGAGTACTTGGCAAATCTATGCAATTGGTTCTATGTAAATTATTGTAAGTTATTCATAAAATTATGAAAAAATGTCCTAAACTAAAATGGTAAGCTTTTTATAAATGCTAAGTTACTGATTTTAAATAGCCAGTAGGGGTAATTTAACGGCTTTTACTGGAGTGAAACTTGCAACGTAGTATGCAATTAGAATGACAAGGAGTGATTATGTGGGCAGCATTTAGTTACTTAGCTTTAGCGATTGTATTTATAATTGCGGCTATTCGGGTAGAAACTGTTTACTTTGCGCTGTTTTTTTATTGGACGGCTTTGTCGTTACTTTTGGTTAGTGGCGCATATTTTTTTAATATTGCACGTATTTTTAGAAAACGTGAAAATGGCGTTATTCCTATCTATATTCGTTGGGCTTTTATTCCATTTTTATTGGGTGCACAACTTTACAATGCTTGGTCTAGAAAACACGACAAAGTGCCACCATTACAACAAATTAATGAGCATTTATTTTTAGCTTGTCGTTTATTTCCTTCAGATATAGACACCATGAAAGAAATGGGTATTACAGCTATTTTAGATGTAACTTGTGAGTTTGATGGCCTTGAATGGTCTTCTACGCAAGAGAATATTCGTTATTTAAATATCCCTGTACTTGATCATAGCGTGCCAACACGCGCGCAATTACACCAAGCGATTAATTGGATTGACCATCAAGTAAAAGCAGATAGACGTGTCGTAGTACATTGCGCCTTAGGGCGTGGTCGCTCAGTATTTGTAATGGCAGCTTACTTACTTAGTCAAAATAAAGATGCTGATGTTCACCAAGTACTCGCACAAATTAAAGAGACACGAGAAACTGCAAATTTAAACAAGCGCCAGTTGCGTCATCTTGTGCGTCGCCATCGTAGAGGTGACTTACTAATCAAAAATAAAGCTGTGCTCATTGCTAATCCTGTTTCTGGAACAAAACTGTGGGAAGCTAAACGTAAGCAAATTACATCTCGTTTGTCTGAGTATTACGATTTAACTGTTTACACCACGTCAGAACAGGTAAATGGTACTGAGTTAGCCAAAGAAGCACTTGAATTGAACCCTGATGTAGTCATCGCCTGCGGTGGCGATGGCACAGTAACAGAGGTGGCAAGTGTACTTGTTAATACAGAGTGTAAACTGGGTATTATTCCTTTAGGTACTGCCAATGCCCTCGCTCATGTGTTGATGGGTATACAATCGAAGCTTATTCCGGTAGAGCAGGCGTGTGAACTAATAATTGAAGGGCAGGCGAGTCGGATAGATACCGCTGTATGTAATGGTGAGCGTATGTTATTACTAGCAGGGATTGGTTTTGAGCAAAAGATGATTGAAAAAGCCCATCGTGATGCTAAAAATGAGTCTGGGCAATTAGCGTATTTACAAGGATTTTGGCAAGCATTAGGTGAGCATGAAGCTCAAGACTACGTTGTTACTCTTGATAATAACGATGAGCAAACAATCAATACCACCAGTTTAATCATCGCTAACGCAGCGCCATTTACTACTTTACTTGCTCAATCTGCAGGGCAGCCAGATCATCAAGATGGTTTACTCGATGTTAATTGGCTAACACCTAGTGCCGATTCTAAAGCGAGTACTTTAAGTATTGCGGAGTTAGTGTTCTCGAGCATTACGCAAACTAGTTTTGCCATTAACAGTCATCACACAAATGCTAAACGAGTGACAGTACGAGCAGAAAAAGGGTTGAGCTATGTTATTGATGGTGAAGTGAAAACCGCAGATAAACTAGAAGTAGAGATATCACCGAAATCGCTTTCGGTGATTGTAGCTGCTGAAGAATAAGTGGTTACTTTTTGATGCTTTTCCATTGGAAAGTGCCATCATCAGCTTTGTCATTATTGATAAATGTATCAATATATAACTGCTCTACTTTTTCTCGTGCCCAAGGGGTCTTTCGTAAAAATTTAAGGCTCGACTTCACACTTGGGTCATTTTGAAAGCAGCGTACGTCTACGTGAGCTGCCATACCTTGCCAACCAAGTTTTTCTTCAAGTTTAGTAACGATGTCGGCTAATTTAACGCCATGTAACGGATTATTTGGTTGATTGTCCATGATAAATCTTAGGTTATTTGCAACCGCGCAATAGTAACCTATCTGTGCGTTTTAAGCTAATTGACGCGAATCGTTTTCGCTTGTTTAGGGTAAATAATCTCGCCATTAGCATTTAGTCTGAGCCAAGCCAAATCACTGTTTGAAAAATTAGGCTGTTTAGCAGTGCAAATTAACCTAATATCGCCAACGGCAATATACGCACCTTCGGTATAGCGTTTATTTTCATACCAACACACTTTTTGATTGTTTAATGCCTCTTGACCATCAAGCACGATTAGTGGTTTTTCCTTTGCTAGCGCTTGGTTAAGAAACCCTAAAGTAAACAAAGTACTTAACAGTAAAATTTTCTTTAACAAAATACGCCTCCTGTTGGGCAGATCTGTATAACTACACTAAGCTTATGACAAGGAATAAATAATAAAAAGGTGAACACATGCAATTTGATAAAAATATGATCGACGAACTAACCCTGCTTGCAAAATTTCCTCGCAACTCTCAAATGCAGGGAATTAAAATTCATTCCGATGCCGAAAGCTCAATTAAAGATGCAGCAAAACGTCTTTATGATAAAGGTATCACTGATAGTCCTGATGGTGGCTACTTAACCGACTTAGGGCTCGATTTAATTAACCATGTGAGTGTGATCAACTCAGCACTTAGATAAGTATCGCTACACCCCCTAATTCCTTCCTCAAGTTTTCCAGTTAGTTAATTCTAATACGAGCTGGAAAACTACTAATTTTTTGCTATATTAAAACTCCATTCATCTTACATTCATATATAAAGGGAGTTAAATGAAAAACTTCAAATTCAAAACAACTATTTTAGTACTAGCATCGCACTTATCCTTTCTGGCTGTGGCTCTGACTCCGATGATAAAGTTGAAGAGCAGGTTAGTAATGATTCTCCCCCAGTAATTGAGCTAAGTAGTGAAGCGACTGTAAAAGAGCAGGAGAATATTGTTCTTACTGCAACCGTAAGTGATGACAATTCAGGCCTCACTTACGCGTGGACTCAAGATTCAGGACCAGCTGTTACACTAACCGGCGAAACTACCGCATCAATTAATGTTAGTGCACCTTCACTTGATAGTGATGCTGAAGCTGTATTTACTTTAACAGTAACTGATTCTGCAGGTCAGTCGATCTCAAAATCTATAACGTTAGAGATGTTGAATAATGTAGCTCCTGTTTTATCTGCTGATTTCGGTTCCGCACAAGAAAAATCAACAGCTACTTTAGCGGTAAATGCAACAGATGATGATGGTGTCATCGAAAGTTATAATTGGGAGCAAACTGCAGGACCGGTAGTTACCTTAGATAACAGCTCCAACGAAGAAGTTTCTTTTGATGTACCAAGTGTATCAGAAGATACTGAATTGATGTTTAAAGTCACTGTTACTGACGATAATGGTGATAGTAGTGAAATAGAAGAAACCTTTTTAATCTCTAGCATTGATAATAGTTATGTTTTATCTGGCTCAGTTGCTAGCGAAAAATTTGTAAACTCGACTGTAAATGCATTATTTCTTGGACAGTCTTATCAGCAAACTACTGATTCAAATGGTGACTTCTCATTTACATTTACTGCAGATGATGATGAAACAAACTTATTTAGTAGAGTAAACGCAATTTCAGCGGTTAATTCTAGTCTTGAATATAGTGCTTTTGTTCCAACTTTAGGTCTTAGTACGCAAGAAGAAACTCCTTCTATAAATAAAATGGATACGGTCTCTAATACTGAACAAGCAAATAATGTTAGCTTAAGTGCTGTTTCTACTGCTTTAGTTGCCCTAATTACAGCAGCAAATGGGGATAATCCACCAGAAGATCTAGACAGTTTTACTCTTGTTGAAAAAGGTGTTGACCCCGACGTACTGATTGAGGCAGCTGCTGTTGTTAAATATGCATCTGAAAATGACATTGAGCTTCCTGAAGGAACGGAAAATCTGATTGATTTAGTACAAGACCCTGATGCTTATAACGAGTTTGTTACAACAGTGGAGCAAGCTGACCCTGGTGCAATCGAAAACGAAGTTGCCAAAATTATTGCGGACCCAGAATTAACACCTCCTGTTGATGCAACATCGCTCCCTTCATACTATGTAAGAACTTACCCTACAGCAGCAGGTTTTTTATCAAGGGGAGGTCAACAATATACTTTTGAGGAAGGTGGAACTGGTAAATACGTGCATAGAAGTGGCGCACTTGATTATAACTGGACGTTAGATGAAGGTGTTATTTCTCTGGAATATACTGGCGGTGAAGGTTTTGTTAGTTACTTATCTGTTGAATTAGGTAACGCAGGTCTTACGCAAGCACAAGTAGATGAGTTGATTAACGCAGGGGTATATCAAGTTGAAGTTATATTTACACCTCAAACGACGACACTAAAACGTATCGTAGAAGGCCAGTCTATTGATAGTTATAGAATGAACACAACTGAATCGGCAATAATGACGCCGGTTAACCTGGGCGAAAGTACAATCGCAACAGAACAATATACTGTGACAAGTGAATTTGATGTTCCAATGCGTAAGGCCTCAGCAAACACTGAACTTGTATTTAGTGAAGATGATATGGCAGGTACTTGGGCTATTCAGCATTATAATGCGCAAAACATGAATTTCATTTTGGATCCTTATCAATTAGCGTCAGATAATATGGGTAAATTGCAAGATTCAAATGACACAATTGAATGGGATGTAAATGATGGGGTTTTAAAAGTTACATTTGCAGATAATAGCTATCAAACAAGTACAATCATTGACCAATTAAATGGTGATCTACAATTATTAAATATTGCTTACAGTGCTGATGGAGAAATTAAAGCAACCGAAGTAATGTATGGATTCAAAGTTGATACAGATGCAGCTGCATTAGTCGATGTTAAAAATGAACCATCTACATTTTGGCAGGGCATGGTTAACCAATGGACAAAAGATAATTGGTCTGATGGAAAGCTTGAGTTTTATTATGCAGGTAACAGTAATAACGGCTTTAATGTGTTTGGTTTTCAGTTAACTGAATCTGATAGCAGAAGAATAGACTACCTAGAAGGAACTGAATCTGACTATACATTACAAGGAGTAAATGTAGGTTGGATGCAAGAAATGAGAAATGTAACAATCAACTATTTTGGAGTTTTTTCTTGCAGCGATGATCTATCAAAACCTTGTCGTACAAGAGAATGGGAGGTTCTTAAGTCTCAGCCAGGAGTTGCTGGCGAACGTTTATACGTTAAAGAAAGAGACTATTACTTATTAGATGAAAATGGTTGGTACAATAGTGAAGGCGAACCATGGGAGATTATTGCTCCTCGAATTAATGTGTATGAAACGATCCCTGAAAACTACTGGATGAGTGAGGCAGAACCTGCTGCTGTCTCTAACAGCATTTTGCAGCATGCTGAGCCTAATCTAGGGCATAAAATCCTGTCACCTAACCTTGAACGTTCAATTAATAACTAGCTTAATGACAAAGGCCCGAAGCGTTCGGGCCTTTTTAACTACAAATCTTAAAGCCTAAATTGCATCTGGCTGATTTTGTGGTGCAGCATCAATAAAGGCATCAAGCTTATTACATTGCTCATATACAGCAGCAATTTTAGGGTACTTGGTCATATCAACCTTAAAGCGCAAGGCATTAAATACTTGCGGCACTAAGCACACATCAGCAAGCGTTGGTTTGTTGCCCACACAAAAAGTATTCGCTTCATCAAGTAGCTTTTCGATACTCTCAAAGCCAACTTCTACCCAATGCTTATACCAGGTCGTTTTTGCTTCTTCATCAACACCAAGATCGTTAGCCAAGTACTTTAATACACGCAAATTATCGATAGGGTGAATATCGCACGCTACGGCATAACATAAATTACGGATCTGAGCTTTTTGCCATGCATCACCCGTTAAAAGAGGCGTTTCTGGATGAGTTTCTTCTAACCACTCTAAAATAGCCAGCGATTGCGCAAGTACACCCTGCTCAGTTTCAAGTGCAGGCAATAACCCTTGTGGGTTTTTAGCTAGGTACTCGTCGCTTTGTTGTTCTGATTTTAATAAATTAACCGTCACCAACTCGTGATCAATGTTCTTTAAATTAAGCGCAATGCGAACTCGGTATGCAGCTGATGAACGAAAATAGCTATAAAGTTTCATTATACGTCCTGTTTACCTGTGAAATGTTTTTTAATCGTGCGCCAACAATCTGTGTAGTTAGGCTGACGCTCTTTACCTTCAAGGGCATATTTAGTTGGTGAAATAACGTAACGCGATTCGAACATAAATGCCAAAGTGTTTTCGTAGCGTTGTGGTTCAAGCTCAGCATTTGATGCTTTTTCGAATACATCGGCTTCTGGACCATGTGGCGACATACAGTTATGTAAGCTAGAACCACCTGGTACAAAGCCATGTTCTTTGGCATCGTACACACCTTCGATTAAGCCCATAAACTCACTCATAATATTACGGTGGTAATAAGGTGGGCGGAATGTGTTCTCAGCCACCATCCAACGTGGAGGGAAGATAGCAAAATCGATATTAGCGACACCTTCTGTACCCGATGGTGATGTTAATACAGTAAAGATTGATGGATCTGGGTGATCGTAACTTACTGTATTCATAACATTGAATCGAGCAAGGTCATACTTGTAAGGTGCACTGTTACCCGTCCAAGCAACCACATCTAATGGCGAGTGGCCAATATCACAACGGAAAATATTGCCATTGAATTTAGCAACGAGTTCGAAATCACCTTCTACATCTTCAAAAGCCGCTACAGGGTAGTGGAAGTCACGGTCATTAGCATAACCATTGGCACCCACTGGGCCGCGCTCTGGTAAAATATAGGCATGGCCATAGTTTTCACAAATATAACCACGTGCTGTATCAGTAAGTAAATCAACTGCGAACTTAATGCCACGAGGAATTACGGCAATTTCTCCTGCACGAACGGTTAGTTGCCCGCACTCAGTTCTAAGTAATAGCTCACCTTGTTGCGGCACAAATAACATTTCACCATCAGCATTATAAAAGTAACGCTGTTTCATTGATTTATTAGCGACATAAATATGAATACCAATACCTGTTTGTGCATTGGCACTACCGTTGGCAGCCATAGTGACTAAACCATCTATAAAATCAGTTGGCTGTGCTGGAATTTCAATTGGGTCCCAACGTAGCATTGTCGGTGGTGTTGGCACTTCGGTGATAGGAGCTGTACGAATAAGGCCATTATCAATTGGCGTGTAATCACCTTGTATTACTGACGGGCGAATGCGGTAAAACCAAGTACGACGGTTATCAGCACGGGGCGCTGTAAATGCCGTTGTGCTGAACTGCTCAGCATATAAATCGTATTTAACTTTTTGCGGGCTGAATTGACCGATAGGTAATGCACCGGGTAATGCTTCGGTTTCAAATTCATTACCAAAGCCTGTCATATATTGTAATTCGTTATTCATCACTAGACTCCTGAAAGGTTTTAGGTAAGATACTCTCATGTGAGACTAAATTCAAACTACACTGAATTTACTTGTGTAAATATTTTTTGACAGTAGTGAAGCCATGACGACAGATAATCAAACAACGCTCGATTTAAAACAGTTCTTACCTTATTCATTAACCAATATTGCAATGCAAATGAGTGAGCAGTTTAGTGAGCTATATCAACAGCAGTTCGATTTAACCGTGCCACAATGGCGTATAATTGCGAATTTGGCCCAATATGGCGAGCGTACTGCCAAAGAATTATGTGATATGGCACAAATGGATAAATCAACGGTGTCTCGTGCAGTAAAGTCGCTATTGACCAGAAACCTTATAATAGCCAAAGAAAACCCTAAGGATAAACGCGCAAGTTTTTTATCACTATCCGTTGAGGGGAACCGTTTGCATGAGCAAATTGTGCCATTAGCAAATGAGTGGCAAGCAAGTTTAGTGAGTGACTTAGATAGCCAAGAACTTAAACAATTTATGAACACTCTTAGTAAGCTTTCCAATCACTTAAATAAAAATGTGTAATTCTGTAATCAAGGCTTTATAGCAATTGATTTAGACAATCGATACGTATATGATAATGGCTATCATTTACAATTAGAAACTTGGATGTCCCCCTATGAAATTAGCGTTAAACACCGTTAAAACACTAGGTCTTAGCCTAGTATTAGCATCTACTTTTATTGCCCAACCTGTATTGGCAAATGGCCCAATTGGTGAGCACGTTAATCATCTAAAAGAAAATTTAAAAGATTACTCAGAAGACGTTGAGTGGATGATCGGTAAAGTTGACACCATGGTTACCGATTATGAAACAAAAGGCGCAAAAGCAGTTAAAAGCGATGATTTAATTGAATACTGGGAATCAGTAAAGATTCACAGTGCGATTGAAACGAATTATGTACCGGTTTATGCATCAATCTGGCAAGGCATTTATGGTATCAAAATGGCCATTGATGACAAAAAACCAGCAAGCGAAGTTCGAGAGCACCAAAAGGCCTTAAATGCTGCCTTGTGGCAGGGTCTTGGAGCTGTTAAACTTGCTGCCGACTTCCAGCAAAAAGGCTTATTAAAAGCTGTAAAAGCAACTGCTTCTGAAACAATGACTCAAAGCGCTACTATCGATGAGATCAAACATAAATTAGACCGTGTTGTTGCAAAATACGCAGAACGTTTAAGCGATGAAGCGACGCAAATCGTACACGATACTTACCTTCACTTATTCGAAGGTGTTGAAGGTACACTTATCGAAAAAGATGCGAAGTTAGTAGAAGTTCTCGAAAAAGATTTTAACGTAACCCTGCCTAAAGCTATTTCTGATAAAGGGTCTGTTGACCAAGTACGTGCAGTGGTTGTTGATATGCAAGAAAAACTAGATCGCGCTAAGGTGTTACTAGAAGAAGCCGAAAAAGCACGTAAGGATGTATTTTAGTGAAGCGTAGGACCTTTATTCAAGGCCTGGCTGCGTTTGGGGTGGTGGGCGCAATGCCGCTACCTCTTTCTCGTGCCTTTGCAGCCTCTGCTGCAAGCCCAATTTCAGTGAAAGACTTACCCGCCCTAGAGGGTGACTTAACCTTATATTTAGGCCGTGGTGAAGGTGGTTTGTACGAAAACGTACTGCAATCAATCCAAAAGAAAAACCCAAAACTTAATTTATCAATTCGCCGTGGCCCAACTGCTGCACTTGCCAACATGATTGTGGCTGAAGCGAATGCGGGTGTTAAACGTGCTGATTTATTTTGGGCCGTTGACTCAGGCGCGATTGGCTTAGTAACAGACGCAGGTTTAGCTAAACCGCTACCAAGTGACTTAGAAGCGCAATTACAACCGCAGTTCCGCTATCCGGGCTGGGCACCAGTGACAGGTCGTATTCGTACATTACCTTACAACACTAAGCGTTTATCAAAAGATCAGATCCCAGATAGCATAATGGCCATTGCTGATAGCGATTTATCAATTGGTTGGGCACCTGCTTATGCTTCTTTCCAATCATTTGTCACGGC
Source organism: Pseudoalteromonas sp. BZA4 (assembly GCF_040104395.1). Taxonomy (NCBI): domain Bacteria; kingdom Pseudomonadati; phylum Pseudomonadota; class Gammaproteobacteria; order Alteromonadales; family Pseudoalteromonadaceae; genus Pseudoalteromonas; species Pseudoalteromonas sp. BZA4. The sequence continues at coordinate 81,911 of NZ_JBECOT010000006.1, read as the reverse complement.
AATGCGTATTCTTGAAGGTGAAGATAAAACCGCTAAATGGCTTAAGAAAGTTCAAAAACGTTCGAAAACCTATGCCGGCGAGCTTGGTGTAGTGATGGCCGTTGAACGTGGTGAAGTGGATATTGGTTTTGCAAACCATTATTACACCTTACGCCTTAAGTCAGGTAAACCAGATGCAAACCTTGATCTTGCATTCACCAATCAAGATGCCGGTTGCTTAGTTAATGCATCAGGTGTGTTATCGCTGACAGACAACCCGAACGCAATGAACTTTATGCGCTACTTACTAAGTTCTGAAGTACAAAGTTACTTAGCACGTGAAGCCTACGAAATTCCATTGATTCAAGGTATTGACCAGCCAGCTGGATTACCAGCCTTAACGGATGTGTCGCCGCCGAAAATCGATTTAACTCAATTGGCAGATTTAAGGCCAACACTCGACCTTATGCGCAGCAGCGGTGTTTTATAATGCGCATACCTGCTTCTTATCCCATGGCGCTGCTTGCAGCGCTTTTGGCGTTAGTGCCAGTTTATATTCTGATCACTTTAGCCAGTGATGCGACGGCTGTTTTTGATAGTCACAATTTAAAAATTCTGGGTAACACTTTATCACTTATGGTGTTAACTGTTATAGGCTCTATTTTAATTGGCGTGCCTCTGGCGTTTATTAGTGCCTATGTTCAACTTCCTTTTAAAAAGCTTTGGCTTGTTTTGTTTGCAGCTCCACTTGCTATTCCAAGTTATATTGGCGCGTTTACTTTATATGCAGCATTTGGCCCCGGTGGTGAAATTAATCAGCTGTTAGGCTTTGAAACCCCGCCTATGTATGGCTTAACGGGTGCCGCTATTGTAATGACGCTGTACACGTTTCCATTTGTAATGCTAACAACACGTTCGTCTTTACTTAGTCTAGATGCCAGCATGGTAAACGCTGCTCGCACTTTAGGTATGTCGATGCCGATGAGTGTGTTTAAAGTTATATTACCGCGTGTAATAAACGGTATAGCAGCGGGCTCATTACTTGTTGCACTTTATACTCTATCAGATTTTGGTACACCGGCGATGATGCGCTTAGATACCTTTACCAGAGTAATCTATGTTGAATATAACGCCTTTGGGTTAAGTCGTGCAGCGATGTTATCGCTACAATTAATGGTGATAGTAGGCTTTTTGCTGTTCATCGAATCACAAATTAAAACAGCTTCTGAGCGCCACGGTAGACCGCTAATGTTATTTCCATCAAACGGTCAAAAGTTTGCAATGCTAGTGACTTTTCTACCAGTTTTATTATTGGCGATTTGTTTGCCGTTAGCCATTTTTACCCTTTGGCTTGCCCGTGATGGAATTGCTGATTTTGATTTCAGCATTGCGTGGAATTCTGCTTATGCATCTGGTATTGCGGCTATTGTTGCTGTTGTTGTTGCTGTGCCTGTAGCGCATGCTGCCTTAAGCGGTAAAGTAGGGCGCATTATGGAACGAGTCACTTATTTCGGATTTGGTATTCCAGGTATCGTAATGGGAACGGCGCTTGTTTATGGTGGCTTGCAATTACCGCTTTTATACCAAACTCTAGCATTATTAGTGATAGCTTACGTGCTACGCTTTTTACCGCTGGCAGTTGGCTCTGTGCGTACCAGTACAGAACACTTAGACTCGAGTTTAATCAAATCGGCACGTGTATTAGGTGCCAGCCCTCGTGAAGCATTTATGCGTATTACCTTGCCTTTAACACTACGCGGTATCATTGCTGGTGCAGCCTTGGTATTTTTAGAATCAATGCGAGAGCTTGAAGCGACCTTGTTACTTGGCCCAACAGGCTTCGAAACACTATCAACCTATTTATGGCGAGTTTATGAAGCAGGTTATTTCGGTCGCGCAGCCATTCCTGGCCTATTGTTGGTAGTGATATCAGCATGTGGCTTAGCTATAATGCTCTCAGGCGAAAAGCGCAGTCAATTAGAACATTAAGGATCAGTTTAATGCTATCAGTTAGTAAGCTGTCTATCGATTATGGTAGCAATCGTGTGGTAAGTGAACTTAACTTATCACTTGGGGAAAGTGAGATCCTCATGCTAGTTGGTCCAACTGGCTGTGGTAAAAGTACAATTTTACAAGCGTTAGCTGGGCTTATTCCTATCAGCGAAGGCGAAATTAATTTAGGCTCATGGCGTGCAACACCCAAATTAAAAGTTCCACCAGAAAAGCGTAAAGTAGGGATGGTATTTCAAGACTTTGCGTTATTTCCGCATTTAACAGTGCAGCAAAATATTTGCTTTAGATTAACCGATACGTCAAAAGCTGATCATTGGATTAAGTTACTGGGTCTTGAAGCATTTCGTGATAAAAAGCCCGCTACCTTATCGGGTGGTCAAAAGCAGCGTGTAGCACTTGCACGTACACTTGCTCACGAACCAGACTTTGTATTGCTTGACGAGCCGTTATCAAACCTAGATGCCGCTTTAAAAGATACCCTTCGTTGGGATATCCGTAATGCATTAAAAGATGCAGGTGTACCTGCTATTTGGGTAACCCATGACCAAGAAGAAGCCTTATCTGTCGGTGACCGTGTTGGCGTACTTAAAGAAGGCATTATCCAACAAATCGATACTCCTGAAAGCTGTTTTAGCTTACCAAGCAATCGCTTTGTAGCGCGCTTCTTAGGTGAAGCAAGTTTCATTGCCGGTAATTGTGAAGGTGATATTGCCACCACTGATTTAGGTAATGCACCAGCGATTAAAGTTGATCATGATACTGCGAAGGTTGATGTATTACTTCGCCCTGATGATATTCACCTTATTCAAAATGCAGCTACTAGCAATGGAAAAGTGACTTGGGTTCGTTACGAAGGTGGTAGCCGTTTATGTGCTGTTAAACTGGCATGTGATACTGTAGTAACAAGCCGAGTAAGCCATGAAGTGATGGTACGCCCAGGTGATGCAGTGCATGTTTCTATTAACACAACACATCCACTTGCGGTTTACGCAGCTTAAATAAAAATATCTATGCAGGTCTCATTGGCCTGCATTTTTAGAAAGCTTTCAGCCATCAGACGCGAGTAAAATCTGCTACCTAGCAACTTGCTTCCTTTCCTCTTAAAGCTCGTAACTACTATTTTTCCCGGCTAAAGCCCGTCCTACTGAAATTTTATCAGGTATTAGGCTCTAGGTTTTGGCACTAGGTTTCAGATACAAGGACGCGATGTAAAATAGCTGCAACTAGTAACTTTCTAAAAACGTAAAAAGCCCGCCAGTAGGGGCGGGCTTTTGATTTATAACAAGGTTAATTCGTTATTAGAATGTGTAACGTACACCTAAACGCATTTCCCACAAAGAAGGCTCTGTTTGTACACTTGCACCTGCAGGGTCATTGAAAGAATTATAAACATACTGACCATCAACAAGCTCAGCTGTTACAGCACTTTGCAAAGAACTACCTGACTTTAGAATACCCCAATCATCGTTAATTAAATTACCAATGTTCTTTATTACAAAATAAGCAGTACCTTTTTGATCTGGTGTGAAGCCCATAAACTCTTGTTCAACTTTTAGATCAAATGTAACCCACCAGTCACCGTCGATGTTATTACGTTCTTGAATCTCTCCACGCTCAAGCCCCTCACTCTCAATCCAGTTGTTAAAAGCTGTTTGATCGAAGCCAGGTCCATAAACCACTGACGGATCATCTACTTCAGGGACATATAATAGTTGACGACTAGCATCATTGTAGCCTAAGCCCTTAGAATCACGGTCGAACGTGTAAGAGTACGGATTAGTCTGTTGTGCTTGACCAAATAGGTTGAACTTAGTTTCATAGCCATCAAAGACCTCATGGCTGTAACCTAAAGATAATGTAAAGCGGTGAGGTATTTCATAATTAGAAGTTGTAACTCCAGGATTCTCTGAATCAGCAACTGCTATCTGGTGATAATTAGAGAATGCTACAGAGCTTGTCATTGGACTAACATCTTTTGCCACGGTATAAGCATAAGATAGTGCTAAATCAATACCGTTATCAAAAGCTTTATTCATAGATAAAGAAAGTACATGCGAATAAGCATCACTGCCTTTTACGTTAGTTAGCATAAAGTCAGATGTGCGCGGGTGTAAAACATCATTGTATACTGGGCGACCATCTGGTGCAGTATCTGTTTGCACATTTGCAATGTTACGAATAATCGCTGAGTCTTGTTTATCGGTATAAAGATAATCAACATTGAAGACATAATCATTACTTGTAATGTAAGTACCACCCAAAGAGAACTTCCATTCTGACGGAATTTCAAAGTCAGGGTCTGTTACATTTACGCTTGCATCTGCACCACCTTGTCCAACTTCGTCGTACAGCGATTGAGGAATGTCATAACCAGGCATACCGCTGCCATTAAATGCTATGGCATCATCACCAAGAATTTGTAAATCTTTTTGATCGATCTGAATATTTCTTACACCGTCATTAGAGTAGCTGTTTGAAACCCAAACATTTGGATTACCACCAGAATATAGACCAAGTCCACCACGTAACTCTAATTGATCGTTATAAATCCAGTTGATGCCTAAACGAGGTTGAAGAAGGTCAATGCCATCTAGGTTTTGGCTATTTGAAAAACCATATCTGTCTTCAAAGTTTTGGTTATGGGTAGGTTTATCACTACTTGTATACCAGTCATAGCGTAAGCCCGCTGTAATAGTAATATCGTAGTCTATTAGCTCAAACTTATCTTGAAAGTATACGGTGTTCAAAGCATAAGCAAATTCGCCTGCTGCATCGTCTGGGTTTTGTGATGAAGCGTTGCCGTAATAAATACGTGCTATACCATTTTCAAAATCCTCTATTGAACCAAAACGATATTCACCTTCACTATGCTGAACAAATAAGTTGTATACATCTAGTTCTTCACGCTCATAACCAAATGAAAGTTCGTGATCTTCTAAATAGTATGTCCCACCTAATTTTAGTGACAGGTTGTCATAATTTAGGATATTTGATTGGCGCGAATCATCCGGGCCGATATAAACATCAATATCACCGGTATCGATTCGGAATTCACCGAAACCAGATGCTGCATCTAATGATTGTTGGCGGTTATCGAGTTTCGAATAACCCACTCTTACTTCTGTTGAAAAGTTATCTGTCCAATCAGAGTACAGAGATGCGACATAAGATTCTAATTTAGCGCCACGCTCATAGAAGTGGTTTGAAAGAGCTATTTCGTTAGAATCTGCATCAGATTGAGCAAGAGAAAAACCGTCATTATAGTTATATACTAGGCTTGCACGGTGGGCATCATTAATATTCCAATCAAGCTTTACTAAAATCTTTTCGTCTTCGACAGGTAGACTCGGAATCATGCTACCTGGGTCGTAGTTGTAATTATCTTTTGAGATTTGTGTAATACGATCGATAGTTGTTTGATCAATACGGTTGTCAGCAAAAGGAATATAGTCAAATATTTGTGCGCCTTCTAGCTTCTCATAAGAGGTAAAAAAGAATAGCGTATCTTCAATTAAAGGAAGGCCAACATTAAAACCATAACGTTTTTCAGTGTAGTTCCCTGTATCAAGGTCTTTACCTTCAATAGAATCCCCTGACATTGAGTCGTTGGTGTAGTCGTAAAACAAACCACCATGAACCTCATTGGTACCTGATTTTGTTACTGCATTTATATTACATGAAGTAAACCCACCGTATTGTACGTCAAATGGTGCAAGCTCAACCGCTACCTGATCTATTGAGTCGAATGAAAAAGGCATGCGCTCAGTTGGGTAGCCGCTAGAGTTTAAACCGAAGTTATCATTCATGCGAACCCCGTCAACTGTTAGGCTATTGAAGCGCGGGTTACCGCCTCCACAATTGATCGAGTTTGCATTTGTTTCATCAATAAAAATACGAGGGTCTGCACGAATAATATCTTTCAAGTCACGGTTTATTGCTGGACGTGATTCTAGATCTTCAAGTGAAAAGTGACTTGCAGGGCCAGTGCTCCCAGATTGTGCACTGATCGGCGCGCCAGATACAACTATTTGTTCCATTTGTCGTGTTTGTAAACTAACAGTAACAGGGTAATCTTGGCCAAGAGTTAAATAGATATCATCTAGTTGTCGATCTTCATATAGATCAGAATCGACGATAATTTTATAAGGACCACCTACGCGAAGACCTTTACTAGAAAAATTACCCTCATTTGTTACGGTCGTTTTTTTAACTGACCCTGAAGGTATATGGATTATTGTTATTTGTGTACCAGCAGCAGGGGTGCCATTAGGGCCCGTAACTTGGCCCTTGATAGAAGATGATGTTTCATTAGCAATTGCTGCATGACTAAAGGTCAAGCAAGTCGCAATAGCGATTGCCAAAGTACTTTTATTAAATGTTGATTTCATGAGGTTTCCCGTTGTTAAATAATGATACTTACTCATCGTAAATATCCTACCTTTTTAGAATCAAAGTGTGTCATTTTTATTACAGATATAAAAAAACCCGCTTTTAGGCGGGTTTAAAAATTATAGATTAGAATTTATAACTAATACCAATTTTAGCTTGCCATGCAGAAGCACCTTGCTCGATTTGCGTATAATTTCTTACATCGGCACCATTGTACGCTTCATGAATTATATAGCGACCTTGGTCGTCTAAACCGCCGAAGTCATAAACCGATTGGTCTTGATAGCTTAGGCGTTTTTCAATACCCCAGTCACTATTAAGTAAGTTAGCAAAGTTATCAATCATGAAATAAACTTCACCGCTATGTCCCTCAGCGAAACCAGGAATTTCTTGTTTGACGCTGATATCCATTGTTGTAACCCACGGCATAGTACCTGTATTTCGGTCTAATATTTCACCGCGCTCAGAGATGCCAGCTCTATCAAGTAGTGCTTCAAGTTCACCCCAGGTAAGTTGCGATTCATCCCAGTTTACATTTGGATCATCGGCCCCAGTTGGAATATAAGCTAAATAAGCTGAGCTTGAGTAGAAGTCACGCGAATCACCTAGCGCACCATCTTGATACGAAGCCATTGTATGGCTGTAAGGGCGGCCTGAACGACGCTCAAAATAAAGGTCAAACTTAGTGTTATAGCCTTTAAAGAATTCAGTATGGTAACTGATATTCACTTTGAAGCTATGTTCTACTTCATAGGCACCACGCTGTGCTAAGTCTTGGTTACGATTTTTTGTAACACTGTGCTGATAGTTGCTTTGTGCTTGTGAAGATGAACCAGAAGATGCTTCAGTAATATCTTGGTGTGCATAGCTTGCTGAGATGTATAAACCGTTATCCCACTCTTTTGCAAGAGCTGTCGAGAAGATTACTGAACGGCCATCATCAGATGAATTTGTTAACATGATATCGAAGTTATCAGCTAAATCACCTGAATAGATGCTTTCTTGGATTAAACGCTCGCCATCTGCTGCAACACCAACAGGGACAATTGCCGTGTTGTGCCAAATTGCTTCGTTTTCTTTCTTATGGTAAGCAATTTCAGCTTGCCATTTGAAACCATTACCTAGTAATTCAGAATCAAAGTCATATTCGAAACCAATTTGACTACGGATGCTTGAAGGTAATTTGAAGTCAGGGTCAATGTAGTTCGTGCTACCTGCTCCTTTTACCAGTGAATCTTGGATTGCACTTGGAACAGATGTGATATCTGCAGAGTTATTAGCGTAGTAATCGTTAATAACTGATTGAGGTGCATCAACAAGTGTAATACCGTCTTTTTGGTACGAATTATTATACCAAACGTTAGGAATACCGCCTTGGAAGCGACCAACACCACCGCTGATTGTTAGGTTTTCTGTTGCGTAATATTTAAAACCGACACGTGGTAAGATGATATCAACGCCATCAAGGTTTTCTTGGTTTGAAAAGCCATATGTCTCTAAGAAATTTTCATTTAGAGTTGGTTTGTCATCTGATGCTAAACGCTCATAACGAATACCTGCATTAACTTCTAAATCATCACCAATGTAAAAAGTATCTTCTAGGTAGATTGCTAATTGGCTACGTGTTGCATCGTATGCTGTGTCTGCGGAATTGTTTGTATAGGCGTTTGCGTAAGAAAAGTCGTAAGTACCATTATAGTTACCTACTTCACGGTTTGCAAAACCAGCTACACTATCAAACTCCCACGAACCTAACGAATTTGCAGCGAATAGGTTATACAGATTTAATGATTCATACTGAATACCAAAGTTAAGCTCATGCTCATCAAGAAGATAAGTACCATCAAATGTTAATGTTAGGTTCTCAGTTGAAGACTCATTTGCATGGCGGTATTGGTTTGTACCAAACTCATAAGCTGGACCACGATAGTACTCTTCAACTTTTACACTACCAATATTCGAATTTGTTAAGCTGTTTGAACTAACATCTTTATACGCGATACCAATCTCTGATGAGAAAACATCGCTCCAATCTGAGTAAAGTTTTGTCGAGAAATTATTGAATTTAGTTGCATAAGTATAGCGGCTTGATGCAAGTAATACAGTGTCCCCGCCAGTACCAAAGTTACGCTCTTCTTGATCATCTTGCCATTGATATGTGAAATCTAAGCGGTGCGCATCGCTGATGTTCCAGCTAAGTTTAACAAGTAGTGATTCATTTGTGTCTTCAGGATCGCCACCTAAAGAGTCTTGCAAACCATATTCATTGTCCAATACAGATAAGAAGTTATTTAATTGTTCTGCAGTTACATCGTATTCGTTGGTTGCACCAGATCCTTCAAAACCATAATCTAAATCAAGTTCGCTTTTCCAGCTGTTGTAGTTAACAAAATAGAAAAGAGTATCTTTAATCAATGGACCGCCTACATTAAAACCAAAGCGCTCCTCTGTTTGAATTGGTTCTACTTTATTGATCTCAAATGTTTTGTGGCCATCTTCATCTAATACAGGGCGTCCATCAGCATAAACTTCAGAAATATTGTCTACATCACCCGCCATATCAGGTGTAGATGTTTCATAAAAGCCAGAAAACTTAAATTCGTTTGTTCCCGATTTGGTTACGGCATTGATTGTACCACCACCAAAGTTACCTTTTGATGCAGAAAAAGGTGAAACATCTACAGAAATTTGTTCGATCGCATCTAAAGCAACTGGAGGTTGGGCTGTAGGGTAGCCACCATAGTTCAGACCAAAGTCATCGTTTTGGCCAATACCATCAACAGTTAAGCTGTTTGTACGTGGGTTATTACCTGCAAATGTTAGTTCACCACTACCGTTAATGTTAGCAAGCGGGTTTAATCGTGCTACATCTTTAATATCTTTGTTAAAGCTTGGCATGTTGTTAATTGTGTCTTCACCAAAAACACTGCTAGAACCGCCAGACTGTTGAACAATTTTATAGCCAGAAACTTCTATCTTTTCCATTGATAATGAGTTTAACTGTTCTTGTAAGCGATAAGTATCACCTAGCTCAAGGTAGATATTCTCTACCATACTATCACTGTGTTTATCTGAATCGATAAGAACGGTATATGGACCACCAACACGCAGACCATTAGCGATAAATGTGCCACTATCGTTCGTAGTTAACTCACTGATAGTTCCTGTCGGTTGATGGATAACCTTTATCTTCACATTTACTGCTGCTTCGCCAGAAGGTGTTGTTATTTTACCTCTCATAGAAGAAGAGGTATCTGCAGCCATAGCACTTGTTGAAACACCAAGAGCTAATATAACTGCTCCGGTTAATTTCGAAAGGCGTAACTTTTTCATTATGTTGTTTCCCGTGTTAGAGGTTTGTTAGTTTAAAGTTTGATTTTAGCTGGCATCTTCAGTGCCTTTACTAACGGTTTTGCAGATTTATCAAATAGGGTATTTAATAAACCCGCTAATCTAATACCACCCTGTTGTAGGCGGGTTTTAACAATCGGTAAGTTTTTATATATGTAACTGTAACTTACGTTTGTTTCATTTTCGTTATACAGAGAATTTGCAATGTTATTTGATTCGATTAACCAATCGCTAGGTGAACTGGCAAGATAGTCTGTTATTAATTCTTGATTTCTTGTATCTATAAATTGAGCAAATTCAGTGTAAGACAAATTTTCATTTTCTATGAGCTTTGTATCCCACAAGCTATGTAAATTGGTATCTTGTCCGAAGAATGTGACAGAAATATTGTTACCACCTCGATCTTCTCCTCGGCCAGCATGAAAAGGTTGGTGGCTATCACCAACAAGGTGCACCAAAAAGCGCAATGCAAATTGCTTTTCAGATAGAGAAGTTTCTTTGTTTTTTAACACTGAAATCGAATATTCCATGCCTTCTAAGATGTCTGACACAGTTTCTTTGTTATGCTGAGCATGTGATTCGTAATGAGGTTTAGCATCGCCTTCTTTAAAGTTAATGTAATGCCAGCGCGAAGACTTCTTTTGCCAGAATTTCTCTGGAGCAGAACGCATTTCATCAGCCCACGTTGCAATTTGAGGTAAAGATTCGCCATCTAGTAAAGGAACTAATGCTTGCTGGGTGGTGTCTGTAATATGCTTAGATGCAATTTCACCAATAATACGGTGACCATTCTGACCCCATGCATTAGCCGGGTTACTTAACACCGCTGAAATAATTGGTGTCGATAACAGCAACATTTTTATTGTTTTTTGTAACATTAACTCAGTGTCCAAAAATGAATGTGCCATGAAGCACGATTTCTTGGCCCATATTTTCCTGAATTTAAAAGCAAATAGAAAGGACTCAATAAGATTCATAATTTCTTGTTCATACATATTACTTATCAATGGCTTAATGTGTTCAGGTAAAATTACTTGTTGTAATAAGTAAGAATAATTGTTCAAATAGAGACAACGGAGCGTTGTTGGCTATTAAAATTGAATTTAAGAACAATACTAATAAAAAAATCGTCGATTGTTACATTTTTGTTTCTAGCAGTTATTTTGTTTTTTTATATCGGAATTTTGCAGGGCAAACCGACTGTATCTGATATAGATGCATTTATTGAAACGTCTTTTCAATGTGATACTAAATCAGAGGTTAACCTTAACGAGCTGGTGGTGTATTCATCTGGCAAAGTATTGGCTGAGGATGTCGCTAAAACTTTGTGCGCTGATGACATCATTAGTAAACAATACGGCAAGGTCACCTCTTATTGGGGTTATAAAACATCTGACACAATTGAGTTTTTAGGTAAAGGGATTGCAGATTTGATCCTGGCTAAAGAAAACTTGATTAATGCCTTTATGGCCGAGTCAACCTATAACTACCAAGCAGTTGTTGGCTTTCCTGACTACACTGCTTATTTAATTTCTAGTAAAGAAAAGCCACGCATTGAAAAAAGCTACTTTTTAGATAAACGTATTGGTTTGCTTGATTACCCAACGAGCCGCTCTGGACACATTTTACCTAAACAATTATTTAAAAAATTAGATATCAACCTAGAAAACCTTAATATCACTTACGCAAGTTCGCATACTGAATTAAGAGAGCTGCTTGCAAGTGGTAAGGTCGATTTAATTTCTTCTTATTGGCAAGACAGTGACCAGCAACGTTTTTCTAAAAACTACATTACGCCTATACGTGACAATATAAGTGGTAGTCGTTGGTATTTAAAAATGCAGGATGAAAACACCGACCTTTTATGTGCAGTTCAAGCGCAGTTAACCCAATTAGCACACAATCAAAATTCTCATTACTTTAATCATGTTGAGTCTTTTTGGGAGTGTGAGTCGACTCAGCAAACAATGAAAGTAGGGGATAGCAATGCTGCCAATTAGAGTAAAGCTTGCTTATGGCGGAGTATTTATAAGCTGTTGCTTGGTTCTATTTGCCAGCTTTATTACAGCAAAAGCTTATAAGACAACAACTAATGATGCCCTGACTCTAGCAAAAGTTGAAAACCGTATTGCCCTTGATTTAAACCATTTAAATTTACCTGATGATTTTTTAAAGCATTCAGGTAGTAAAGATATGGTACTCAATTATATCGCGCGCCTTAATGCACAATTAGCTGACTCAGGCGTGATGGTTTACTCCATTGAGGGGAACTCTGATTATCCTGCTCGTGCAGATTTAATCACTAAGCAATTGCATGCACCACAAAAATCATTGACGGTTAGCTTCGTTGTGGCATCGTCTTTGTTTGCTAAAGATGATATCGCTGTGTTGATTTTGGTGTGTTTATTTGCAGCTGCATTTACTTATTTATTATTTATAAGTGAACGCACTAAAATCCAAATTGCTAAACACGAACCAGAAGTTGCAATTCAGGCAGAAGAAAAGCCTAAATTGATAGTCGATCTTCAAAATAAGACTTTCGCTGCTAGCTGTGCTGTTGATAAAACAGTGGCGCTTGCTAATAAACCGCTGTGCTTTTACCTTGCATTGGTTGAGTTTTGTATTGAACATCCTGATGTAGTGCTTAATCAAAATAAAGATGTACCAGAAGAATTACTGACTTTAGCAAACAAGTATTTTTACCGGTTAGTAGAGCTTGGTCACACAATACGTAAGCGCCCAAACTTTACCAATAGTTTAGAAAAAACATTAAGTGAAATTCGGGCAGCACTTGATGAAGTTTGGCAAGAGCAGCCTGAGATAAAAGAAACCTATTATCCACCTAAGGCCCATGGTGAAGGCTCTCGTTCTCGATTACATCATTATGGATTGAAAGCGATTGAGATTGCCGATATTGAAGTCATTGGGAAGTAATCTAGTTTAAAAGTAAAAAGGGAAGTCACTGACTTCCCTTTTTCTATTTAACTAGTCTTTATTTAGGAGCGTAATCAGACGCTTTAACAGGACTATTTTGCTCAAAGAAACGTTTTAATGCCTGTGCATCTGTATCATCTGTACTCACAAAGCCTTTTTTATTGGTAAGAGTAGGGTAACCATCACCACCAGAGGCATTATAGCTGTTAATGCTCATACGATAAGTTTTAGCCATATCAAGTGGTTTACCGGCAATTTTAACATCAGATAAAGTTTCATTGTCGCGCTTAAAGCTTAGCTTATAGTATTGTAAGTAAGCACCTGAATCAGGTGGGAAAGAAGTAACAACTTGTAAGTAGTCAAATAGCTCTTGGCCTGTCATATCAATATAGGTGATACGGTTTTTAAAAGGATGAACTTTTAAAATATCTTTATAACTTACATCGCCTGCTTGAATGCTATCGCGAATACCGCCACCGCTTATCAAACCAAAATCAGCACCCACTGACTGCATTTGTGCAGCAATAATAACGCGTGCTAAGTTTACTTGCTCATAGCGTACTTTATTGCGGTCACCTTCAAGTTTTGCATCCACGTTACCTATTTTACCAGCAATTTGTGCTGCGCCTTTTTGCTGATAAACCGCAAGGATGTCTTGTAAGTTTTTGTTTGGTTCAATGTACTCAGCCGCTAGCTTTTTATTACCGTTTTCATCATCGATATAAAGATTTACAGGAATAAGTGAGTAATTGAGCAAAGTTAATTCATCGTTTTCTAATTTGAATTCAGCTTTACCAACATATTTACCCCACTCATGGGCTTGCATGATCCAAGTACCATTTTGTTGGTCAGGCTTACACTCTTTACCTGGCATAAAGCGTTTGTCAGCAACATTGGCTTCTTTCATACACACTGGCTCTTGTGAATGACCGCCAACAATAATATCAAGTATTCCTTTTGGTAAGTTGCGTGCCATAGTTACATCACCGGGTGCATTAATACCAAAGTTAGCATCAACATAGTGACCCATGTGAGTAACAGCGATGGTAATATCTGGGTTGTACTGTTTATCAATTTCTGGAGCTAACTTTGCAGTAACGTCTGTAGGGTCTTTAAATTCTAGGCCACCGATATATTGCGGGTTACCGATTTTAGAGGTATCTGGGGTAGTTAAGCCGATTACAGCAATTTTAAGCCCATTCTTTTCAAAGATTTTATAGCCTTGGTAACGATTTTCACCGGTTGTTTTATCGATGATATTTGCTGATAGAAAAGGGAAGTTTGACCATTTTTGTTGTTGATCAAGTACTGCCAGTGGATTATCAAACTCATGGTTACCAATTGCCATGGCATCATAACCAATTAACGACATACCTTTAAAATCGGGCTCCGCGTGTTGTAAGTCAGACTCTGGAATACCCGTATTGATATCGCCACCAGAAAGCAGTAAAACAGCATGACCTTGTGCTTTGGCTTCGGCTTTTAGTTGATCAATTAAAGTCTTACGAGCAGCCATGCCATATTCACCTTGTTCGTTATGCCAAAAACGACCATGGTTATCATTAGTATGAAGCAGAGTTAAATATTGGGCTGAATCAGTATTATTAGAAGAGGAGCTACATGCGGTTAGGGTAACCAGTAGCGATGTTAGTAAAAAAAAGCGCATAATTGTTTGCCTGAATAGAGCAGTAGGTTAATTATGCGCTTAGTTTAAGCGACTTAAGTTTAAATTAAATGTATTTTATAAACTTTTGTCGCTATTTTCTGTATTTAGTTGTCCTGTTGCGGCAAGTTGTCTGCGTTGTAGTTCTTGTTCTGCGTAATGAGACTTTTGATGATTATTGCCGACCATCCAATTTAAAAAACTAGCGGGTAACTTACTATAAGGCTCACCTTGGTGTAGGCCAAAATCGCATATTGCGTTCTCTTCATTCGCCATGGTTCATTCCTGTGTGTTCATTGTTGTCGTGCTGATACTAACAAACTGAGCCTATTTGATAAGACGATTTTGATTTATTCTTTAAATTTTTTATAACCATAATGAATACATGGTGTAAATTAATGTAACTGAGATGTAATTGCTTTGGCGCGTTTTGTGTAACTGTTTTGTTTGCTATTTAAGCGTCTGTCTATTTTGTTTAAGCTTCTTGCAGTTTTATAATAAAAATTATCAGGAAAGATAAACAATGAAAAAACATCTACTTGCAACTGCTTTATTGGCTAGCTGTTTTACAGCCAATGCTACTATTGTTGAAATGCAGACAGATCTGGGCAGTATTACTGTTCACCTTTATGACCAACATACACCTGTTACCGTTGAAAACTTTTTAAACTATGTTGCAGATGGCAGCTACGACGGTACGGTTATCCATCGCTCATTTGATAACTTTGTATTGCAAGGTGGTGGTTTTAAATTTGATACTGATTTTGAGGCGATAGAAACTGCTGACGCTATTACCAATGAGCCAGTGCTGTCGAATGTTAAAGGTACCATTGCAATGGCGAAAGTTGGTGGTAATGCTAATAGTGCGACAAGTCAGTGGTTTTTCAATTTAAAAGATAACAGCGCAAACCTTGACTTACAAAATGGTGGCTTTACTGTTTTTGGTGAAGTAACTGTACAGAGTATGGATGTTTTAGAACAAATCACCTCTTTAGTTCACTGTGGAGAAGTCCCAGTAGTAAATCTTAATGAAGAGCAGTGCCCAGATACAACATCAGGTTTCAGTGGTGAAAACTTATTTTACATTAACAGCGTGACTGTGATTGATGATGATCCGAATTCATCTGCTTCTTTGTCACCAAAAGAGAACACGCTAATTAATGAAGATAACTCTTCAGACAATGGCGGTGGTAGCTCAGGCGGGAGTCTTGCGTGGATACTATCTTTATTAGCTCTTGCAGGCTTTAGTCGTCGTAAATAATTCCAATATACCCAAACCACCTCAAGATGCGAGTTTCAGTTGGAATTAAAAGCGATTTAGGCAAGGCATTGATTGCAAGTAATAGTGGTTCTATTGTTAAAATCAATAACGCAGTATAAATCGCTTTTAAACCAACCCTTTGGGCGCTTCACTGGCACTTACTCTCATCGTTGTTACTTCTTAAAAGGGACTGCCATTCTTGCAAAGTAACGCCTTGATATTAAACACCTGTGAAACGCTGAATTCTGAATCTTGAGGTGGTTTGGGTATATATAAGGCGCTAAAAAGCGCCTTATTTCTTTGTATTGATGTTTTTTAGAAGATTCTAACTAAAATAAGCACCCACATTATTAGCATTATAAAGCTACTGACAACAAAACTATAATAGCGAGCCTTCAAGGTGTTTGAAGTTAAGTGTATTACGCTATGAATAATTCTTAATGCAACATAAACCCAAGCAAGGGCAACAAATACAGTACCTACAGCATTGACTTGCAGAGCTGTTAAACAGGCAATAAAAAACAGCACAGGCATTTCGAATTGATTGATAAAGTTACGATCTGCTACGCGAACATTATCCCCAGCCTTTTCAAGCTCCATTGTTAAGAAGTCTTTCATCTCGATGGTTTTTTGTTTTGCCGCACGAAAACGACGCTTACCCATAATGTACATGACTGCAAAAGTCAGAAAGACCTGAGTGAACATTGCTACAATTAGCCACTTTTCCATAGCTCATCCTTTGTTATAGTTATTGCTATTAATCTTAACCGTAAGTATTGCATTTTCACAATGTGTTACAAAGTTTTGCTGTAACTTAGCTGAAAAGCATTGAATTGCGGCGCTCGAAAACTCATGATAAATAAAAATTTATTCAATTTCTAATGGATACAAAATAATGAAAAAAATAATTGGACTCAGTGCAATCGCTTTTGCAGTGTTAGCTGGTTGTTCTTCTACTTCTACCACAACGCCTCCTGCAGCTAATACTAACCTTATTCCTGACTCGTTAGTTATCAGCCCAAACGACACCCGTGAGTACAAAACATTAAAACTAGATAACGAAATTGATGTAATTTTAATTTCAGATCCTAGTGCTGAAAAATCAGCTGCTGCTTTGAGTGTAGGCGTTGGTTTATTACACGATCCTATGTCGCAACAGGGCATGGCGCACTACCTAGAGCATATGCTGTTTCTTGGTACAGACCGCTACCCAGACACTAAAGGTTACAGTGATTTCATGACCAAAAATGGTGGCGCACATAACGCTTACACCTGGTTAGATATCACAAACTACATGTTCAAAGTGAACAATGATGCCTACGACGAAGCACTTGACCGCTTTGCAGACTTTTTTAAATCGCCAAAGCTTTACCCTGAATACACAGACAAAGAAAAAAATGCGGTAAACGCAGAGTGGTCAATGCGTCGTGAAATGGACTTTTTTGGCCAATTTAAACTAGCGCGTCAAATGATGGGCTCACACCCTGCAAACCGTTTCTTAATTGGTAACCTAGAAACTTTAGGGGACAAAGAAGGCAGCAATCTGCATAAAGAAACCGTTGCTTTCTATAACAAATATTATTCATCGAACATTATGAAAGTGGCGATGATCTCAAATCGTCCTCTGGCTGAAATGGAAGCAAAAGCTAAACAGTATTTTGCTGATATTGAAAATAAAAAAATCGAAAAACCAACGGTGACTGATAAGTTAGACTTTTCTGTTGCTGGCGGAAAGCGTGTTTACTACTCACCAAATGAAGATGTAAAACAACTACAGTTAGAGTTCACAATTGCTGATAACAGTTCACAGTTTGCGGTTAAACCAAATCGTTTTGTTTCATACCTTTTAAGTAACGAAATGCAAGGTAGTCCTGCGCAAATCTTGCGTGATAAAGGCTGGGTGTCACGTTTATCTGCTTCTGATGCTCCAACACAATATGGTAACTACGGCAGCTTAACGGTTAATATTGAATTGACTGATGCTGGCATGCAAAACCGCGAAGAAATTGTCGCTATGGTTATGCAGTACATTGCGCTTATTAAAGAGCAGGGTGTTGATAGTAAATACTTTAATGAAATTCGTACATCGTTAAACAATGAATTTCAATTCCTTGAAAAAGGTGATGAGTTTGGTTATGTAAGTAACTTAACTGATAGTATGCAAAAGTTCCCTGTGAACAACGCAATTAATGCACCTTATTATTATGCTAAGTTTGATGCAGACGCGGTGCAAAATGTGCTTTCACAATTAAACGAAGATACACTACGTATTTGGTATATTTCAAAGCAAGAAGAAACAGATTCACAGCTACATTTTTACGATGGTAAATATCGTATAGAAGACATCAGCGAAGCAGAAGTTGCAAGTTGGAGCAAACCGAGCGAATACGCTTTAGCATTGCCAACAGTTAACCGCTTATTACCTGAAAGCTTTGCAATTAAAACAGCTGAGTTTAAACAACAGGCGCACCCTGAACTAGTATTTGATAAGCAGGGTGTAAAAGTTTGGCGTCAAGCAAGTCAGCAGTTTGCTGAACAGCCAAAAGGCCTTGTTGAAGTTTACATTAATACGCCGGATGCCCTTGTGAATGTAAAATCACAAGTTCTTTACTCAATTTGGGCTGATCTTTATAACTTACAACAAAGCAAACTAAGCACAGAAGCAGCTGTTGCTGGTATGAGTTTAGGGCTACAGCCAAGTAACGGCCTTGTGTTATCGCTAAGTGGTTTCACTGATAAACAAGATGTTCTTTTAGCTCAGGCCCTTGAAAATCTAACGTTAGATGTGTCTGAAGAAGGTTTTGCCCAAGCAATCGATCGTTTTAAGCGTGATTTACTCAATCAACAAAAGCAGTTCCCATTCTATCAAGCATTCGGTGAGTACTCTAAGCTTACACGTAGTGGTAAATTTGACACCGAAACCTTGATTGCAGCGGCAGATACACTAACCCTTGCTGATTTCGCGGCTATTAAACAATCTACACTTGCTGCCAATGATCTACGCGTATTCACTTTTGGTAACTATAACCAAAACGATGTTGAATCTATTGCGAGTAAGCTAACCGCTATACTACCTAAAGGTCATCAAGCGACTGAGTTTGCCAGAAGCAAAGCCTGGTTACCTCAGCCTGGTGAACGTATTGTACTGCAAAAAGATATTGATGTAGCGGATGTAGCAATTATTGATATGGTTGTTCACCCAACCCCAGGTTATAAGCAAAAAGCACAGGCACAAATTTTACAAAGCCACTTTAGAACCGTAGCGTTTGATAAGTTACGTACAGAAGAGCAGTTAGCTTATGCGGTTGGTGCACTAGCACGTCCTATCGAAGACTACTCTGCTTTGGGTCTTTATATTCAAACACCGGTTAAAGGTCCTAAAGAAATGCAAGCGCGTTTTGATGAGTTCAAAAAGCAATACGCTGTTGAGCTTGATAACATGAAAGAAGAAACATTTGCACAGCTTAAAAATGCAACGCTTGTGTCTTTAAAAGAGCAACCTAAGAATTTAAGTGATGAAATGTCACCGCTTATTTCTGATTGGTACCGTGAAAACTTTAACTTCGATTCTAAAGAAAAACTTATCGCAGAAGTTGAAAAAGTAACCTTGGCTGATCTTAAAGATTACTACAAGAAAACCATGCTCAATAGTGAAGCTGCACGTTTAAATATTCAAATGCGTGGTAGTAAGTTTGCAGATAAGCCATTTGCTGATCTGAAAGACCAAACAAAAGTTGAAAACTTAGAGGGTTATTACAAAGGCATTAAATTCCAAAAGTAACCTAATAGTTGATAAACAAAAGCCCAAGCAATTGCTTGGGCTTTTTAATTTATGCGATAATCAAAAATCCTATAAATGCAGCTGTTGCAGCAAGTAAGGTATAAGGCAGTTGCGTGATAGCATGGCTGACTAAATCACACCCTGAGCCTTGTGCAGCAAGTACCGTGGAGTCAGAATAAAAGCAGGCTTGACTACCAAACGATGACGCCGACAACAAAGCACCAATCACTAAAGGAATATTGGCATCAATTGCGTAAGCCAGTGGCATTACTATAGGAATCGTTACTGCGAAAATACCCCAGCTTGAACCCGTTGCAAAAGCAAGGACTGCCATTGCTAAAAACACCACGGCAGGTAAGTACTGTGCTGTCATATAAGGGCTTAATGTATTAATGACATATTGCGGAAGCATTAATTGGTCACACACATCTTTAAATATAAATGCAGCAACCACAGTCCCAATAGCGGGGATCATACTTTTAAAACCATCGAGCATACGCTCAACGAGTTCTGACAATGTCATTAACTTTTGTAACATGTAAAAAGGTAAAACAACGGCAAAGGTTGCAAGCAACCCTTTATATACGTCAATGTCAAAGTAAACAGTAAACGCAACAAGTAAAACTATCGGCACTAAAAAGTTATAGAGTTTGCCGTTTGATGCTGCTGTTTCAAAGTTTTCTTCCGCTGCTTTCACTGCGTATTCATCTGCTGTTTGAATATCTGTGTATTGGCTATTCGAGATTTCGATTTGATTATTCATGGCACGTAGTTGTGCTTTTTTCATCAGACCAAAAGCAGGGATCACATTTAAGCTAACCAGTAATACCACAATGACTGCAAACCAAGCGTATAACATATAAGGGATTGCTTGAATGTAGACGGCAATACCTTGGCCTTCTGGTGCAACATTATTATCAACTAACAAGCCGCCAAAAAAAACGGCCCATGTAGAGAGTGGTACAAGCACACAGATAGGCGCAGCAGTTGAGTCAACAACATAAGCGAGCATTTCACGGCTAATTTTAAACTTATCGGTGATACGCTTCATGGTTTCACCGACGGTTAATGCATTTAAGTAATCATCAATAAAAATAATCACACCTAGCACAAAGGTCATCACCAACGATGAGCGCTGGCCTTTTGCAAATTTTAACGCTAATTCGGCGAAGGCACTTGCACCTCCGGTTCTCACTAATAAAGCGATTAATGCACCAAACCCACCACAGACTAAAATTAGCCAAGCAATGGTTTCGTCTTGCATTACTTTTAATGAAATATCAGCAAAATTGGCTAACACAGCGGTTGGGCCTAGCATGGCTAAACCAAACAAAGATCCAATTAGTAAAGATAAAATAGGGCGGCGTAAAAATACGGCCAAAACCACCACCAATACTGGCGGCAGTAAACTTAACGCAGAAGGTTCTTGCATTATATTTTTCACAAAGTTAAGCAATGCGAGATTGCTTACAGAAATCAGAAGTCTATCGACTCAAGTAACTGCTTTACGCGAACACACTTTTATGGACCCATTAGGGAAAGTGCCTGCGTTGGCTGGCGCCAGACAGTATAGAGGGTATACTGCTTTTGTTTTGCCCAAAACATCGCAAGAAAAATAATCCTGAATATTAATTTAGTCAATAACAATTTTTATTGCGATGATAATTATTTTACACTCATCAATAACGTCACTTTTTATTAAATGAGCAAAGGGATTATGGCATTTTCAGATACTTACAGACTCAGTAGCCATGCGGTTATCACCAACAACCAAGGGCAAGTGTTATTACTAAAAGCTGATTACGGTCAAAAAAGTTGGGGGTTACCTGGCGGCGCTTTAGATAAAGGTGAAACCATTCATCAAGCGTTACTTCGCGAATGCCAAGAAGAACTTAATTGTGACGTAGAAATAGCTTATTTAAGTGGTGTTTATTATCACACAGCGTTTAACTCTCATGCGTTTATTTTTCGTGCTCATATGGCTGAGGACGCTGAGATAATGTTGAGCGATGAGCACACAGAGTTCGGCTACTTCGATATAGACGAGTTATCTAAAGTACAAAAAGAGCGTGTTCTTGACTGCCTTAATTTTAGCAATGATGTCGTTAGTAAGGTGTTTTAATAAATGTTAGATATATATTTACGTGCCGGGCAGCCTGATGATGCGACTTTTATCGTTGAGCTTTTAAACCAAGCAACATTTTTAGAGCACATTGGTAATAAAAATATTAATACGCCCGTACAAGCTGAGCATTATATTCAACAAACGTTTATAAATAGCCACCAGCAATTGGGCTTTGGCAGTTATATTGTTTGTTTAGCTGATGATACACCGGTTGGAATGGTGGGGCTCTTTCAGCGCGATGCGTTAGCTATCCCCGATTTAGGATTTGCATTGTTAGCTAAATATGAAGGCAAGGGTATTATTACAGCTGCTGCTCGGTTATTGATGGCAAAAAAACACGTATTAGAGCTTGGTGTGCTTGCTGCAATAACCTCGCAAACAAATATTGGTTCACAGAAGGTGTTACAGAAACTTGGTTTTGAGTTTATAGGCGATGTCATCATTAATGATGACAATCAGCCTCTAAAACTCTTATTAAAGAGCAAGCTTTGATACTTCGTTTGCAACCTGTTTGTTGACCTTTAGCCACGTTGACTCAAGTGTTGCGACAAGCCCTTCGTAATCACTGTCTTGAAGTGGTGTAAGCTCATTAAAATAATTGACCGCCTTTAACTTTCGGCCAGATTCAGGGTTTGTATAGTACAAACGCCAAAGCCCGGCAATGTTGGCATTGCCTTGTTCATCGCCGTTGAAGTGATGTAGCTCATACTCTAATTCATAAAAGCTTTGCTGATCTAAATCGGTGATCACTGGCAAGCCTTTTATTACCATCCAATTATCAAGGTCAGTGTAAAGCTGTTGATGGGCACTGGCGGTTAACATTAAATCAGGTGATTCGCTCCATAAATGGTAGTTAGCAGCATTGACTCGGTTGTTGTCGAGAACCATAGCAATGCCACGATTATTAAGCGCACCACGTAGCTGTACGGTGTTAATTCTGAGCTGAGCTTGCGTATTTTCTGCTAAGCGTTGCATCGCAGTAATTGGCTGCGAAAATTGATAATACTCAATGGTCGAGAATGACGTTTGACTGCAGGCCGAAAGTAACAGCACTGATGCCACTGAAGCACAGAGTTTATAGTTCATTATTGTTTCCTCGGCGTTGGGTCTGCTGGTAGCTCTTTATCAAAGATCAACATATTAGGTTGTTGGTTTAAACCTCGTGTGAATGGCTGTAGCTCTTCACTTAAACGTTTAAATTCAGATAAAGTCGTTTGCAACTGCTGGTGGAATGTTGAACCTTGCTCATAACTTGCCATGGTTTTTTCAAATTGTTTCATGGTTTTATCGAACTGTTGCATGCTCTTAGTCATTTCTGCAAAGTTGCGATTAATATCACCCGGTAAGTCTTGTGTATCTTGCTTATTTAGTAACTCTCTCATGTCATGAGCAAGCGCTTGGTACTCGGCAAAGGTGGTCTGCATTTGTGCCAAGCTATCTTCAATTTTAAGGTTATTTACTTTATTTAATACATCAGAGACTTGGTCGGCTATGACTGTAATACCGCTTGATACACTCGGGAATACAGTGTACTCGGCTATTGTCTTTAATTCGGCAGGCTCTGCATTATCGTAAATATCTAAGTCAACGTACACGGCGCCAGTGAGTAAGTTACCCGGCTTTAAAGAAGCACGAAGACCATTTTTGATCCAACCATCTAAACTCGAGTACCAAAACTCGCGTGCTGCTGCACTGTCGTGGTAAAGGCGCCCATATTCAATTTTTATCAGCGCAGGTACTGCGGTATTATCGGTTCTAAAGTGTGCGGGCTTACCATCTATTATGACACTTGCAGGTGCTTCAACCACACTACCGATACGCATACCTCGGTATTCTACAGGAGCGCCAGCGCGTAAGCCGCGAATTGATTGCTCAAAGTCGATTAAGTAGTAGTCAAAATCGTAAAAGCGTTCTTCTAAGGCGGCTTTGTAGCTATTACTTAAAGAAAAGCTATGGCCGTTACTGGCAACTTCACCGGGCGCTTGTTGCTCAGGAATACCAACAGAAATACCGCCTTTGAGCAATTTACTTAAGGAGCCTGTATTAACATTAATACCATCTGCAGAGAGGTCTATTTCGATGCCTGAGTTTACCCAGAAAATAGAGTTTAAGGTGATCAAGTTTTGGTATGGCTCATTGATAAAAATGCCATATTTCATCGCTTGATTCTTCCAATCAAAGGTGGCGGTTTCTATTTGGCCAATTTTGTAATCTTTAAAGTAAATACCGGTACTCACATCAAGCACTTCTGCGTTATAACTTAATAGGGTGAAGCGCCCACCTTTTACATCTTTACCAATTAGAGCCGGTTCATCTTGTAGCTCAAATCTTTCGGCCAGCTTTTTACTTTCACCCGGTGCAAATTCTAAATACACACCAGAGAGTAGGGTACTCATGCCGCTTATGCCGGTATCGTCAATCCGTGGTTTTACAACCCAAATTTTCGCATCATCTGTGAGTAAATCGTCGTAATGTTTATCGATTTGCGCCCGTGCGATAACGCTATTTTGTTTATCTGATAAACGAACATGGTCGATTTGGCCAATTTTCACGCTACGTACTTTTATTTCTGTTTTACCGGCTACAATACCTTCTGCATGAGGCATTTTGATGAAGATGGTGGTGCCTTTATTTGCTTGATACTGGTACAACATCCATGCGCCGATTAATAAGGCAATAACTGGAATGATCCAGATTGACGATATATTTGGCGCTGTTTTTATTTTAGCGGTTTCGCTCATGCCAAGGTCTCTTGTTTCGCAGTACTTAAGTTATCTGGGTTATCCCACAATAAACGGGGATCAAACGCATGGGCTGCCAACATTTGGCAAATAACCATGGTTGTAAAAAATATTGTGCCAATGCCAGGTGTTACTGACATTAAGTTTCCTAGTTGTACTAAGGCTACTAGAATCGCCACAACAAATACATCGATCATTGACCATTTACCAATAAATTCAGTCAATTGGTAGATACGTGTATAGCTTTTAGTTTGTCTGTTTGCTGGCCTCATCACCATAAAGCATAAAAAACTTAATATTAGCGCTTTGGCAAGGGGTACAACCACACTCGCTAAAAAGATGATCATTGCGATAGGGTATGAGCCACTATTCCATAAAATCATTACGCCACCAATAATGGTCGATGGAGTTTCATCGCCAAGGCTTGTGGTGTACATAATAGGATAGACATTAGCAGGAATATAACAGGCCACTGAGGTTAATAACCATGCTGCGGCTTTTTGCACACTAAAAGGGTTACGACTGTAAGTTTTAGAGTCGCAGCGTGAACAGATTTCGGTCGTACACAGTTGTCCACAAACATGACATGCTCTTAATCCTTGATCAATAGCACGCGTATTTGGCTGTGTTTGCTCTATATATTCTGGTTCTTTTAATTGTTGCCATAAGGTGTGCTTATTTAATTTTGCTGTGGCTGCCACATAACAGATAACAAAAGCGCTATAGGCCCAAAAGCTTACACCAAATTCAATATCGGCCATCGACATGATTTTAACCATACTGACCATCACACCAATTAAAAAAATCTCAGACATGATCCAAGGCTCTAACGCAAAGGTGATTTTTAACAGTCTTTTTCCCCATTGATACGGCAGCGCTTTTAGTAAGCCTAAATGCAGAGGAATTATAAGTACTAATAAAAGTAGTGGCAGACCAATAATACTGGTGTCGATGAACAAACCTAAAAAGTCGTTGTCGTAATTAAAGAGAATACGTGCGGCATCGGGTAAGGTGATTGTTTGGGTAATACCACTACTGGTAAAAGACAGAAATGGGTAAAACATACTACTCAGTAGCATAACAATAGCACTTAAACTTAGTGCGACCACCATACTATCTTGGTTAGCTTGCGATGCCGAAAGCTTTGTATTGCAATGAGGGCATATTGCCACTTGTTTTGCACTTAAGTGTGGGATCTCAATGACAAGATCGCAGCTAGGACAGGCTGTTTGCAAACTTAGGGTCTCTTAAACAAGAACTTAGTTAAGTTTGCATCAAATAGTGTATAAATTCAAATGCACCTTTGTTTAATATAAGCTAATATTTGTACAAAGCGGTTGCGCTTTTTAATACATTTAATTCTTTAAGGTGAGCAGTGAAGCAATTATTTATCCTTTTAATGTTGTTTGTTAGTGTTAAAGGTGAGTGTTTATCTGAGCCAAATACGCAAAAGCCTATAGTTGTTGCTGCAAGCGCCTCTTTGCCTCCTTACGTCATTCAAGACACTAACAGCGGTATTCAACTCGAAATATTGAAAGCTGCTTTTAAATCGCAAGGCATATCTAATATCGATATCCATTACATGTCTAATAAGCGTGCTGAGCAGCAGCTTATGCAGGGCAAAGTAGATATTGCATTAAATTTTCCACCCGTACTCACGCCGCATGTTTATAAAAGTGACGAGCTACTGAGCTACCAAAATGTGGCGGTTAGCCTTGCCAATAAAGAGCTGAAAATTAATAGTATTTACGATTTAGCAGGTAAAAGCGTGCTTGCCTTTCAAAATGCGACGAATTTCATTGAAGCACCTTTTAAATCGGTTACCAATATTTTGCGTTCTTACGAAGAAGTAGTTAACCAAGAAGCACAAGTTGATCACCTTATGAAAGGCTGGGTCGATGTAATTATCCTAGAGCGCCGAGTGTTTTTATATTATTTAGAAAAATATAAACAAAGCGCTGAGGTAAAACCTTTTATTGTGCATGCAATCTTTAAAGAAGCACCAAGACCTGCGTTTTTTTACAGTAAAACTTTAAAAAACACCTTTAATTTGGGTCTTGGTGAGATCATAGAATCAGGCGAATACCAAGCAATTATTCGCCTTGATGGTACTGAGTACGCGCAACTTTCAGAGCCCGAGTTACGCGAATAACGCGACGGTTTGACGGCTTAGCGCAATTAGCTTACCGTCTTCACTCCAAATGCAGCCATCTTCTAGCCCATAGCCATCCTTACTATGGTGTGTAACCGCTTCGTAGCCAATCCAAGCATCATGGGCAATTGCAGGCTCTTCTACAAATTCTATGTACCACGACATACTACTTGCTGGTGCAGGTTGCTTATACATTTGTAATAAGGTTGGTGGCCATGCATCTGTTAGGGCGATGATATGGGCTTCAGTCATTTGCTCTGGCACATGTTTGAATTTCATCCAGCCACCTAAATGTGAGGTATCTGCTCCAGAGAAAGGCATATTGCCGTCTTGTAAACACAATGCCACATGTTGGAAAAATGCCGGCATCACGCCTTCCTTATAAGGTAGAGTGAAACGCTCATCAACCGGTTTTAGCTGCATGGTCTTAGTGACATCTACACGAACATCGGACTGTCTCTGTGCACCAAAGCAGGCTTGTGTAATAACACAAACATCGCCATTTTGAATCACTTTTGCTAGTACCTGCGCACTGTTTTTGCCTTCACGTAAGACTTCAACGTCGATTGAAAAATCATTGTCAGCGATTAACGGGCCAACAAAGTTTGTGCTTAAAGATAGTAAGCGGCGAGAGCTATCGATATGCTGAAGTATTGCTTGATATAATAACGCCGCAGATAATCCACCAAACGCTGTGCGACCTTGGCACCAGTTTTCTGGGAACTGCATTACTTTTGTTTTGTCTTTGCCTAGTTCAGCTGCCATGGCGAGTAATTGTTCAAAATGCATAACTTTCCTTAACATTTATTGTTATGGTGTTTGTTATAGCATAGCCAAAGTCATCAGACCAGTTTGTTTATCCTGCAAGCAGGCTGAGAAAACACCGCTTTTTGTGGAAAAAACGGCCATTTCGAAAATATTTCAAAAAAAAGTAATTTTTTTTCATTTTTACAGTTGAATTCAGTTTCCTGCACCCCTATCTACTAGTCATCGAACGTTTTAACGAATTTTGAAGTTGGAGAAGATTCATGGGTAGAATTATTGGAATCGATTTAGGTACTACTAACTCTTGTGTAGCAGTACTAGACGGTGATAAAGCACGCGTTATCGAAAACGCGGAAGGCGATCGCACAACACCATCGATCATTGCATATACGCAAGACGGTGAAACATTAGTTGGTCAACCTGCAAAACGCCAAGCAGTAACTAACCCAACTAACACATTATTTGCAATCAAGCGTCTAATTGGTCGTCGTTTTGAAGACGAAGAAGTACAACGCGATATCGGTATCATGCCTTTTAAAATTGTAAAAGCTGATAACGGTGATGCATGGGTTGAAGCACGTGGCGAGAAACGTGCTGCACCACAAATTTCAGCAGAAGTGCTGAAAAAAATGAAGAAAACAGCAGAAGACTTCCTAGGTGAAGCGGTTACTGAAGCAGTAATCACAGTACCTGCATACTTCAATGACTCACAACGTCAAGCTACTAAAGATGCTGGTCGTATTGCAGGTCTTGAAGTTAAACGTATCATCAATGAGCCAACTGCCGCTGCACTTGCATACGGCATGGACAAAAATAAAGGTGAAAACGTTGTTGCTGTATATGACTTAGGTGGTGGTACTTTCGATATCTCTATCATCGAAATCGATGAAGTTGAAGGCGAGCACACGTTTGAAGTTCTAGCAACTAACGGTGACACTCACTTAGGTGGTGAAGACTTCGACAACCGTGTTATCAACTACTTAGTTGAAGAGTTTAAGAAAGATCAAGGTATCGACCTTAAAACTGATCCACTTGCAATGCAACGTGTTAAAGAAGCTGCTGAAAAAGCGAAGATTGAACTTTCTTCTGCACAGCAAACAGAAGTTAACTTACCGTACGTGACTGCTGACGCAACTGGTCCTAAGCACATGAACGTTAAAGTTACTCGTGCAAAACTTGAGTCACTTGTTGAAGACTTAGTAACTAAGTCAATCGAGCCACTTAAGCGCGCACTAGCTGATGCTGACTTATCAGTAAGCGACGTAAATGACATCATCCTTGTTGGTGGTCAAACACGTATGCCTTTAGTACAAAAAACAGTTGCTGAGTTCTTTGGTAAAGAGCCTCGTAAAGACGTTAATCCAGATGAAGCAGTTGCAGTAGGTGCAGCGATTCAAGGTGGTGTACTAGCTGGTGACGTTAAAGACGTACTACTACTTGACGTATCTCCGTTATCACTAGGTATCGAGACTATGGGTCAAGTAATGACAGCTCTAATTGAGAAAAACACGACGATTCCTACTAAGAAATCACAAGTTTTCTCAACAGCTGAAGACAACCAATCAGCGGTAACTATTCACGTACTACAAGGTGAGCGTAAGCGTGCAAGCGATAACAAATCACTAGGTCAATTTAACCTAGAAGGTATTCGCCCAGCACAACGTGGTACTCCACAAATCGAAGTAACATTCGACGTAGATGCGGACGGTATCTTACATGTATCTGCTAAAGATAAAGATACAGGTAAAGAGCAGAAGATCACAATCCAAGCTTCTTCAGGTCTAAGCGATGATGAAGTAGAAAAAATGGTTCGTGATGCTGAAGCGCACGCTGAAGAAGATAAGAAATTCGAAGAGCTAGTAGCGACTCGTAACCAAGCTGATGCAATGGTTCACGGTACACGTAAGCAAATCGAAGAAGCGGGTGATGCATTACCTGCAGAAGATAAAGAAGCAATCGAAGCTGCGCTTACAGAGCTAGAAGCGGCGATTAAAGGTGACAACAAAGAAGAGATTGAAGCGAAAACACAAGCTCTTGCCGAGAAGTCACAAAAGCTAATGGAAATTGCACAAGCTAAAGCACAGCAGCAACAAGGCGGTGCGGATGCAGGTGCTGAGCAATCTTCTGCAAAACAAGACGACGATGTTGTTGATGCAGAGTTCGAAGAAGTGAAAGACGACAAGTAATTGCTTGTTTCGCTTCTGCCTAACGTAATAATGGCTGCTTTGTTTAGCCAATTAAGTTAGGATGAAATGATTGAGGCGCGCCAGCGATTTCGCTTGACGCGCCTTTTGCATGTATATAAATGGTAAATTGATAAGTTGCTAATCTTCTTAAATGGTCATGACCATTATACGATTTGTATCAGTCGATTTACCTTACGCAGTGTAGCTGCAGTAAAAAGAGTAGTGTGATAGATATGTCAAAAAGCGATTATTATGAAGTTCTCGGCGTGAGCAAAGATGCCAGCGAACGAGACATAAAAAAAGCGTATAAGCGCTTAGCGATGAAATATCATCCAGACCGTACCGCAGGCGATAAAGACCTTGAAGCTAAATTTAAGGAAGTAAAAGATGCCTACGAAGTACTAACTGATCCGCAAAAGCGTCAAATGTATGATCAGTATGGCCATGCAGCCTTTGAACAAGGTGGTGGCGGTCATGGCGGTGGCTTCGGCGGCGGTCATGGTGATTTTGGTGATATTTTCGGTGATGTGTTTGGAGATATCTTTGGTGGTGGCGGTGGTCGTCGTCAATCGCGTCAACAACGTGGTTCGGACTTACGTTACAACATGGACTTAAGCCTTGAAGAGGCTGTTCGTGGTAAAGATGTCGAAATTAAAGTACCAACCTGGGTTAGCTGTAAGCCATGTGACGGTAGCGGTGCAAAAGCTGGTTCTAAACCAAAAACATGTACTACCTGTCATGGTGCAGGCCAAGTACAAATGCGCCAAGGTTTCTTCGCGGTTCAGCAAACGTGTCCTACGTGTCAGGGCACAGGTCAAATTATTTCTGATCCATGTGACAGCTGTCATGGTCAAGGTCGCGTAGAAAAAACTAAGACCTTATCAGTTAAGATCCCAGCGGGTGTTGATACAGGTGACCGTATTCGTCTATCGGGCGAAGGTGAAGCGGGCATGCATGGAGCACCAGCTGGTGATTTATACGTTCAAGTTTCTGTACGTGAACATCCGATTTTCCAACGTGATGGTAATAACCTGTATTGTGAAGTGCCTATTGGCTTTACAACAGCAGCACTGGGCGGTGAAATTGAAGTTCCGACACTGGATGGCCGTGCAAAACTGAAGATCCCATCAGAAAGCCAAACGGGCAAGATGTTCCGTATGCGTGGTAAAGGCGTTAAGTCTGTACGTAGTGGCGCTCAAGGTGACTTGATCTGTAAAGTGGTTATTGAAACGCCGGTTAACCTTAATGATCGTCAACGTGAATTGCTTGAAGAACTTGAGCAAAGCATGGGAAAAGATGGCTCTAAAAACCGTCCAAAAGAAAAAGGTTTCTTTGACGGTGTGAAGAAATTCTTCGATGACCTAACTAAGTAACTCTAGTTAAGCAACTTTAGTTAGAGAGTAAAAAAGGCGCTAATAAGCTGTCTCTTATACACAAATCCCTGCTAAGAAATTAGCGGGGATTTTTTTGAACTAAATTTCAACATCATGATCAGATCTTCAAATCTTGTTTGGAGGCACATTATGATTAACGACCATACTCATTGGGCAACACAACAATTCGGTAAATCGGACTTAGGTGATCCCAGAAGAACAGCCCGTCTGGTAAAGTTAGCGTCAACTCTTGCAAAATTGCAACTAAAGTTCGCCAATGCGCTACCAGACTCGCCAAGTTGTGAACAACTGTTATCTCCCAAAGCATGGAAGCTATTATGGTTAAAGAGAATAAAAACCCCCTTGCCTGAAACCACCCCAAATATGTCATGGGCATATGAAGAGCTGGCAAAGCTAGGAGGCTGGAAAGATACCAAGCGCACAGGGTGTGCATCGGTCAGCGTGTTATGGCAAGGATGGCTTAAACTACAAGCCATCCTAGAAGGCTACGATTTAGCTAAATCTCTTGAGTCAGACTTGTGATCAAGAGACAGCTGATAAGCGCCTTTTTTATGCTTAAACTTTGGCTTATACCAATCTACAATAATACTTAATCATTTTTAGGGATTAAACCTGTCGCTACCTGCGTTAAAAATTTCTGATTTACGACTGCTTGGATGCAGGAGCAATTGCCGAGCACAACTAAATAACGAAATTTTTGCCCTGTTATCAACGAAGTTTTATTGCCTAAAAATAGACCACTTTATTAAGCGATGTCTGTATTTTCATTTTTAGTTCAGCACAACGTAGTAGTCGGTATCAGCAAGGCAACGACATAAAGTCACATCCTCTGAAAATGTAGTGTTTTGTATTCGGCCTTTTTCTAAGCCAAGCGTATGGCATTTGCTCTGACAATCCATGTAAGCATTCCATGCTAGGTATTCGTTGCACACAAAATTCACTGCATACAATAGGGTGAGTATGATAAATAACTGTTTGGCTAGATAGAGCCCTGTGTGTCTAGACATGCTTGATACCCTGCCCAGGATTCATTACTTTAGTGTAGTCGAATTAGGCCTATTTAGTGTGTTTTGTAGCGGTTTTTCTATTGCCTTATATTCCTTGTTCACGGTATGTTTCATAAAGTGACTGCTAATTAATTAGTTATAGGAAAATCAATGACGCCGGCTATAAACTTACTGAAGAAGAAAGGTATTAGCTTTGATGTGCTCAGCTATCAGCATGAGCCTTCGCAACAACAGTTTGGTCTTGAAGCGGTTGAAAAGCTAGAGTTACCTGCTGAGCAAGTATTTAAAACCTTAGTACTTGAAGATGCTGACCACCAGCTTTTGGTTGCTATTGTGCCAGTTAGCCAACAAGTTAACCTGAAAATGCTGGCAAAGGCGGCAAAGGTTAAAAAAGTACAGATGGCTCCACAACAAAAAGTCGAAAATACCACAGGTTATATTTTAGGTGGGGTTAGCCCGCTAGGTCAGAAAAAGCGCCTTAATACCTATGTGCATCAATCTGCAGATAGCTTTGATGTGATGTATGTTTCAGCTGGTAAGCGAGGCCTTGAGATTGCTTTGGCACCTAAGGATTTATGCAGTTTATTGAATGCTAAGCTAGCAGACTTTTAGCAATGTATTTTTGGTAGGTTATGCCAGCGGGTTGTGTAATGAGGTGATAAGTACGCGCGCTTCATATGCCAACGGGTCGTTGGAGTTTCGCTGGCTATGGCAAGGGTACCCACGCCATAACGGCTGTTAATGCTATCAAGACACTTCATCAGTTTAGGGTTATCGATAGGCGTTTGAAACAAATCAGGCTGCTGCAACATTTGGCTTGATAACTCAAGAGCACCGATACCACATTTATAAAATCGTACCCCAGGTTTATAGAGATGATCAAATACCTCGCTAATAGCATTGGCGAACACACAGCTATCGGCGGTGGCGACACTAAACTCATAAATATAGGACTTTTTATAATACCCATCTTGGTGAGGAGAGCTGGCCACAAACATTAATAAGCGTTGAGTTTGTGAGCCTTGCGCACGTAGTTTTCTTGCCACAATCACACAATGATTGATCAGTGCTGTTTTCAGCGCTGTGGCGTCAGTGATACGCTCCCCAAAGCTACGAGTCGAAAAAATCTCTTTTTTGTCTTGGCGTACTTCATCCCAGTCTAAACAGCTTTTACCACGTAACTCGTTCACTGTACGCTCTAAAACAATACTAAACAGGCGCTTTATTTTTCGTGGTTCTTGTTCGGCTAAATCAAAGGCTGTATTAATATTCATTGCTTTGAGTTTTTTAGCTAAGCGTCGACCAACGCCCCAAACATCTTGTACGTCCATGGCTTTTAAAATGGCTACCCGTGAAGCTTCTGAGTCAATCACTGCAACGCCATCAAAGCCGGGGAGTTTTTTCGCTGCATGATTGGCGGCTTTGGCTAGGGTTGCTGTTGGGCCAAATCCAACACCGACAGGTAGCTTTGTTTCGCGCCATACGGTACGGCGAATATCATGGCCATAGCGATGCCAATCATGGATAAGTTTTTTGAAACCAGTAAAGTTTAAAAATGATTCATCAATAGAGTATATGTGCTGATTATCGCAAAAGCGGCCAATCACGTTCATCATCCGCTCGCTTAAATCCGCATACAGCTCATAGTTAGATGAGCGGATCACCACTTGGTTATCTTCGAGTATTTTCTTTACTTGAAAATAGGGCTGAAATTTTGGAATAGCCAGCTTTCGTGCAATAGGGCACACGGCACAAATACAGCCATCGTTGTTAGTAAGAACCACGACCGGTTTACTACGAATAGCTGGGTCAAATACTTTTTCGGCGCTGGCATAAAAGGCCACCGCATCGACTAAGGCGTACATGCTAATAGCTCTTTACTACTGCGATGTAAGCGAATTGAGCGAGTGACCACGCCTTCTAATTGAAATTCATCCGATTGGCGTAGTTGCACTGCAGGGTATTTAGGCGAGGCTGATAATAGCTGGGCATTGTGTTTATCTAATAGCTTACAAACAAATAAACCATTTAGATTCGCGACAATGACATCGCCATTTTTAACATCTTCGGCGCGATCAACCAGTAATAAGTCACCATCAAAAATCCCCACACCTTGCATTGATTCGCCAGAGGCAATACCAATAAATGTTGCATCAGGGTGTTTAATCAATAGCTGATCTAAGGATAAGCCTAGCTCTTTGTATTGTGCTGCCGGTGATTCAAAACCACATACGCCAGCTTCGATATAAATAGGAATAACACGCATAACAAAACCACTATACTGTACGTTTGTACAGTATAGTGGTTTGTGGTTATCTTGCCAATAAGATCACGGGGTGTTGTGATTGATATTTTCGATCATGGTTGTGGCAATAGCGATAAAATCACGTACTTGCTGATCAGTTAAACCGTGGCAAAGTTTGGCATCAACCTCTTGCTCTGCAACTTCTAAACGCGAGAACAGGGCGTTGCCTTGCTCAGTAAAGGATAAAATTAAACAGCGTTTGTCATTTTCGTCGGCACATTTAGAAACCAGTTCAAGCTTTATAAGCTCTTTTACTAAGCGTGCTATTTGTGCTTTATCACGACCGGTTTTGGCAACAATATCATTGGCGGTACAGTGCTGTGTTTCGGCAATAATATGTAAACAGCGTACATGCAGTGCGTTAAGACCAAGCTCGTTGGCGTTAATGGCTTCGCGTACAGTGACACGGTAACTTTGTGCCAGTGTAAATAAAGCAGAAGAAAGAGAGGTTTGTGGCATGGTTCACCTAAGTTAAGCAAGTTTGCATTAGTTGACAAAGTCAATTAAAAGCGTATAGTTGACTATATCAACTATTGGGGCGTTGTGCAATTTAACCAGCTAGGAGACCAAGATGGCTAGAAAAGTTCGTCGTGCAAACGTATTAAGTACTACACGTATTTCCCCGCATCTACAAAGAATTGTTGTTGGCTCAGAGGAGTTTGCCGATTTTCCACAAGATGCAAAAGGTGCGTACGTAAAGGTATTACTCCCGCATGCCGGTGAATCTAAGGTTGAACTTGATTTACACGCTGAGCATCCTGCATTAATGCGCACTTACACTATTCGTGATATCAACCCAATTAACGGTGCAATTACCCTCGACTTTGTGGTTAACCAACATCAAGGCGTGGCAACCAACTGGGCACAAAATGCGTGTGTAGGCGACGAGGTAGGCATAGCAGGCCCAGGCCCTAAAAAACTCACTGATTTTACGCAAACACATTATTTAATGCTGGCAGATTTAACCTCTGTAAATGCAATCAATGGCTACTTACAAGCCCTGCCACAAGATGCCACTGTCGATGTCATTATTCATGTTGCTGATAAAGCCGACATCATTGAACTTGAGCAAATTAAAGCACATACCCAACACAGTGTTGAATGGTTAGTTACAGATGAGCCAGAAACCGATCTGCTCGACCAAATAACACGCTTATGCGCAGGTTATAACACGCAACCTATGGTGTTTATGGCGCTAGAAGCAAATTTGGTGAAGGCAATTCGCCGTTTAATTACAAGCAGTTTTGAAATTGATCGTGAACACATAGTTGCATCGGCCTATTGGAAGCGTGGTATTGATGCCGATGGCCTAAAGGTGGAAAAACAGCAACAAAGCCGTGCCTAATTAGCATTTGAAAAATAGCCATTCGCTCTCATTAACTAAGTATAAAGAGTTAAACTTTGGAGAGCGAATGTCAGATCTTAGCAACACACCTTTTTCATTGCTTGAATTGAGCCCAATGAAAGAGCATGAAACCGTTTCGCAAACACTAGCTAACAGTGTTACCTATGCACAAACAGCCGACAAACTGGGTTTTAATCGGTTTTGGATGGCAGAGCATCATAATATGCGCGGTATCGTGTGTGCCGCAACTTCAGTACTAATAGGTCATATCGCAGGTAAAACTCAGAATATCCGCGTAGGTGCAGGTGGGGTGATGTTACCTAACCATCCACCGCTGGTGGTTGCTGAGCAATTTGGCACCCTAGAGAGTTTATACCCCGGTCGCATTGATTTAGGTTTAGGCCGAGCACCAGGTAGTGACCCAATTACCAGCCGTGCTTTGCGCCGTGACGAACAACGCGCTGAACACTTCAATGATGAAGTAACGGAGCTGCAAGCTTTACTTGGCCCATATAAAGGTGACTCTCCAGTACGCGCAATCCCAGGTGAAGACACTAATGTCCCAATCTGGTTACTGGGCTCAAGCCTTTATAGTGCGGGGCTTGCTGCTAAAAAAGGTTTGCCATATGCATTT
The DNA here is from genome assembly GCF_040104395.1 of Pseudoalteromonas sp. BZA4. Taxonomy (NCBI): domain Bacteria; kingdom Pseudomonadati; phylum Pseudomonadota; class Gammaproteobacteria; order Alteromonadales; family Pseudoalteromonadaceae; genus Pseudoalteromonas; species Pseudoalteromonas sp. BZA4. The sequence goes on along the minus strand of NZ_JBECOT010000006.1, from coordinate 45,886 downwards.
GCGGGTCATTTTGCGCCACGCTTTGTTGAAGATGCCATAGCATTGTATCGCAGAGAATTTCAACCATCTGAGGTATTAGATAAGCCATACGTCATGCTTGGTTTGCCTGTTGTTGCCGCTGACACCGACGAACAAGCACAGTTTTTAGCAACCACAGCGAAACAACGTATCTTAGCACTTATGCGCGGCAAGCCACTTTGGCTTAAAGAGCCTGTTGCAACAATGGAAGGATTGTGGACAGCGCAAGAAAAAATGCAAGTAGAAAGCTTTTTAGGGCTTTCAGTTGTTGGCGGTCAAGCGAGCGTTAAGCATAAGCTGAGTATGATTAAACAAACGCTACAGGTTGATGAGTTTATTTTTACAAATGACCTGTATGAATTGAGTGACAGACAACATGCGCTGGAAATATTAGCAAGCATCATGCACTAATACGGTTTAGCAAATAGTTAATGCGTGTAATGAGTTTTTATGCGCATTGCTTAAGCCCTGACACTCATTTATTAAACGGTTTTATAGATTAAATCAATTTATATAATCCGTTTTAAGGATTGAATTTAACTTTATACAATACATTTATTAACTATTACCCTAGGAAGGTGCACCGTGAAATCTCAAACAATTGCCGCAGTAGAACCACAAACAAAAACAGCATTAATCGCTGAGGGTGGTGGGCAACGAGGGATTTTTACCGCAGGTGTACTCGATGCGTGGTTAGAAAATAATTATGATCCATTCGATTTATTCATTGGTACATCAGCAGGCTCACAGAACTTAACAAGTTATTTAGCGCGTCAAAAAGGCTATGCAAAACGTTTGATCAGAGGCCTTTCTCGTCATAAACGTTTTTTCCAACTTGGCCGCGGGCTGTTTGGTAAAAGCATTGTTGACCTTGATTGGTATTTTGATAAAACCAAAGAGGTAAACCGTGCCCTTGATTTTAAAACAGCAACACAAAGCCTAGGTAAACGCGAACTGTTGATCACAACCACAAACGCGGCTGACCGTAAACCGTATTATTTGAGCCCAAATGGTGAAGATACACAATGGTTGGCCTTGTTAAAAGCATCAAGCGCATTACCCTTTTTATATAAAGACGGCGTTAACTTAACACCTTGGTTAACAACAAAGGCCGCAAACGATGCCATTATTCAAAGCTCTAATACTGATTTAGTGCATGATATGTATTTAGATGGTGGCTTAGCTGCACCTTTACCTGTGAAAGAAGCTTATAACCGTGGTGCTCGTGATATTGTGGTTATTAGAACTGTTGATGAAAACTTTCAAGTACAATCTGAATGGGTAAATAAGTTAAAGTCACTGGTTTGCGTATCAGGTTATTGCCCTAAAACCATTGATTACTTGGTTCAACACGAACAAGCTTATCAAGATGAACTGGATTTCATTGCCAACCCACCAAGTGATGCCCGTATCACGCAAATTTTTGCAGGCGATAAATTACGCAGTAAGCTACTGGGTAGCACAGACTATGATCTTCGTTATGATCACAAATTAGGCCTAGCGGCAGGTCGTGCCTTTTTAGAGAAGCAACTGCTAAATTAGTTGGTAGCAGGCTCAGTTAATTAATCCCATTGCCTACTTGAGATATTTGTAAATAGAGTTAAAGTGGTTAGCTATTCATTTTTTGTGATTTTTTATCTACAAGAACAATAAAGGCTTACCATGTTTAACAGTGCTGTATCGACAATCAATGGTCTTCTTTGGGGAGAAGGCCAAATTCTTATCTATATTCTTCTGTTTGCTGGGATCTGGTTTTCGGTAAGGCTAAAAGCGATTCAATTAGTTAAGTTTCGCCATATGTTCAGCCTATTAAAGTCGAGTAGCAGCACCGATAAAAACTCAATCAGTTCGTTTCAAGCTTTATGTACAGGTCTTTCAGCACGTGTAGGTACTGGTAACCTTGCAGGGGTTGCCGTTGCAATTTCGTTAGGGGGCAGCGGTGCAATATTTTGGATGTGGGTGATTGCCATTTTGGGCATGGCCACTGGTTTTGCTGAGAGCGTACTTGGGCAAGTCTATAAAGTTAGGGATGCCAATGGCGAGTTTAGAGGCGGTCCTGCTTATTATATTCAGCAAGGCTTAGACAGCAGAGCGCTTGCAGTGTGTTTTGCTTTTTGCTTATTCCTTGGTTATGGCTTTACGTTTAGTGCCATGCAAACGAATACCATTACCGATGCCCTTAATTACGCATTTGAAATTCCAACTTTGTATTCAGGTATTGTGATCACGATACTGGCAGGCTCTATTATTTTAGGTGGCTTTAAAGCTATTGCCCGCTTTGCTGAACGCATTGTACCAGTCATGGGCATATTATTTGTACTCGCCGCCATTATTATTACTTTATTGAATATCGGTAAAGTGCCTGCGATGATTGAAGATATTTTACTCTCCGCTTTTGGCTTACAAGAGGCCGGCGCAGGGGCAATGGGCGCAGCAATTAAAAATGGTATTCAGCGAGGACTTTATTCGAATGAAGCCGGAGCGGGGAGTGTGCCCCATGCATCTGGCTGTGCATCACCCGTACCAAATCATCCGGTCACTCAAGGCTACATTCAAATGCTAGGGGTGTTTTTCGATACCATTGTGCTGTGTAGTTGTACGGCGGTGATTATTTTATTAGCTGACATTGATATTAGCGGCGAAATGGAAGGGATCCGCTTAACTCAATCTGCGATGACAGCGCATATGGCTGCTGGTGGCATTTACTTTGTAGCAGCTGCAATTTGTTTATTTGCGTTTACTTCTGTGGTTGCAAACTATGCCTATGCAGAAAGTAACCTACATTTATTTAAACTAGATAATAAACTAGGCCGAGGTATTTATACCTGTTTATATTTATCAATGATGATTTGGGGCGCATCGGCCACCATTAAACAAGTGTGGGATCTTGCAGACATTGCTTTAGGTTTAATGACAGTGGTGAACGTTATCGCTATCATACGCTTAACGCCAACCATCTTATCTGTGACAAAAGACTATCATAGTCAACGTGAAGCAGGGCAAGAACCGAGTTTTGATTCTGAAAAAGTGCAGGTTCAAGGTCAAACAGAACAAGGGATTTGGCGCAAATAAGCTAAAACAATAACGAGAAAAGTAACCATGATAGATATTTATGCAGGGCCTAGTGCTGCAAAAGTAATTCAAGAGCAAGGCCTGTCTGCCGATTTGTTTAATACCTTTTTAGGAGCAAGCGGCGGGCCCAAGTGGTTTACATTATTTGGTTTGGATAAATATCTATTTGGTGAGTTTTTTAAAGGCCGTACCACACCTTTAAACTTATTAGGGTCAAGTGCCGGGGCATTTAGATCTGCTTGTTTTGCACAAAATGACCCTGTTGCTGCAATATCTCGATTAGCCAAGTCTTACTCTGAAACACGCTATTCATCGAATAAAGCAAAACCAGAAGAAATAACAACAAAAGCGCGAGAGTTATTAAGCATAGTTTTTGCTGAAAATGGTATTCAAGAAATCATTAACAACCCTATTTTTAAAGCCCACTTTATAGTTGCAAAATCGAATGGCTTTACAGCATCAGAAAACAAAGTGATGCAGTTAATGGGTTTATCTAAAAGCTACTTAGTCAATCGAATGAATAGACGTTTGTTAAGTAAGCAATATGAACGTTATGTATTTCAGCCTGCGGATAGTCAGTTATCTTTTTCCGATAATAATACTTTCAATACCCATACTATTGAGCTAAGCGAAGATAATTTAGCGGATGCGTTACTTGCTTCAGGCTCTATTCCATTAGTCATGCAGGGTATTAAAAATATAACAGGAACACCGCCTGGTATGTATCGTGATGGCGGTATTATCGATTATCACTTTGACTTAAGTATTCATAATGACGGGCTTATTTTATATCCGCATTTTAATAACAGCCCTAAAGCAGGTTGGTTTGATAAGAGCCTAAAGCGCGGTATTACCCCGAGTAACTATGATAACGTAGTGATGATCACTCCATCAGCTGACTTTGTTGCTTCATTACCTTATGGCAAAATCCCTGATCGTAAAGACTTTACAGAACTTGATGCTGATACACGCATTAAATATTGGCAGCAGGTATTCAAAGAAACAGAACGGCTAGCAGAAGCATTCGATGCGGTGTGTACTAATAAGCACACACCGAAAATAAAGCTTATTAAATAGTATTGCTTTCGCTACTTAAACTGATTAATCAAGGAAGTTTGCTCTGTCACTTTACTGAGGAGCGCTTCGCAAAGTTGCTGCGAAGTATGGCCAAGCTCTGTACACTCATGAGCAAAGTCTTGTGCTGACGTTAAGTTGGTAGCAATAACTTGGCTTGCTGTTAGTTGTTCGTTCATTGCATGCGCTATGATGCTATTGAGTTCACTTAGTTTGATAGACTGAGCTTTAATATGGTCTAAACTATCACCACTTTGATGTGCAAGCTCAACACTTTTAGCCGACAAATTAAGTCCATCTTGCATGGCAAGTTGTGCTTGTTTTGAGGCGTGTGTGAGCTGATTTAATACATTGTTTATTTCTTCTGTGGATTGCTGAGTACGTGAGGCCAATGCACGTACTTCACCAGCAACAACGGCAAAGCCACGGCCATGGTCGCCTGCTCGGGCAGCTTCGATGGCCGCATTTAAAGCAAGTAAATTAGTTTGATCAGCAATGGCGTTTATCTCAGATAAAATTGCAACAATGTGTTGATTGCCTTCAATTAAGTTTTCTACTTGGCTACTCGCTGCTTTGAGTTTTTCATCAAGCTCACTAATTGAAGTTATCGTTTGTTTGACCGCAAGTGAGCCTTGTTCGGTTGCTTGGTTTGACTCTTCAGCAGCTTGATTAGATTGCATTGTACTCGATGAAAGCTCATTGATTGAGGCCGTCATTTGCTCTGTGGCAACAACAATTTGAGAGACTTCATCTGTTTGTTTATTTAAAAGTTCAGTCACGTTATGACCAGACTCTGCACATTGTTGCGCGTTGTAATTAATGCCCATGGTCACATCATTTACACGACCAACAACCGCTTTTAATTTAGCTTGTTGCATCTCAAGGGCAAGATGTAAAAAGCCAGATTGATCATTAGTATCAGAGTAGAGGTAGGCCATTAAAGGGTTATCAAACACTTGTTTTGCTTTATTTATAAGCGCTAAATATTTTTGACGCCAAAAATACATAAGCCCATTAGCTGATGCTAAAAATAGAACTAGTAGACAATTAAAAATATCGAATCCAGAGCTAAAAACGGCAGCCAGCGAACCTAAAAAACTAATGAATAATAGGGCACTTATGTAAAGAGTGGAATCGAACTTGGCTGCTGTAGCATGAGATTTTTGATTATTGTTTATTTTAGCGTATTCAGCGGTCGCTCTTTGTACGACATCATCACTTTGTTTAGTTCTGACTGATTGAAACTCAACGGTACGACCACTTTTATCTTTAATCGGTGTTACAAAGGCATTAACCCAATAATAATCACCATTTTTACAGCGATTTTTAACAGGCCCCATCCAAGATTGACCATTTTTTAGATGTTGCCATAAATCAGCGAAAGCCAGTTTTGGCATATCAGAGTGACGAACAAGGTTATGAGGCTTACCTAGCATTTCGTCTAGCGTGAAACCAGCTATTTTGCAAAACTCATCATTGGCATAAGTAATATGACTTTGTAAATCTGTAGTTGATAAGAGGATGTCAGATTCAGAAAATTTAACTTCGGTATCGGTATTAATTCTATGTTTCACGTTAAAATCACCCAAGTACAGCTTTAAGTTCAGAAAGTAAATTAGAGGAGTAAAAACAGTCTGAACCAGAAAGAGGTAGTGTTAATTTGAACACTAATGTTTATAAACAATTTAGCGATAAATTCGTGATAAAGAACTAGGAAAATTCCGGTTTTATGTTACAAAAGTTAATATTATTTAACTAAGAAAAGTTGGGGAGATGGGTTAAAAGTTAGCTAAATTGTAAAATTTAGCCAACTTGATTTTTAAAATACATTAATCTCGCAAAATAAAATCACTCTGGCAGGGGGCTTCACCAGGGCTTTGATCTAACTTTGTGTTAGGGCAATTTTTAGTAAAAAATAACGCTTCTTCTAGAGAGTTCATTTGGCTGCAATATTGTCGGCCATCACATTCATACTCTGGCTTTTCATAATCAGATATTGTGATATCTCGATTATGGCTGTAATTTGATTTTACGGGATCAATAATTTTTGTTTGAAGCGTTTGTGTTGGTGAGATACCCCCATAATTAACTGCATAATAATCCCATGCGAAATAGCCAATTATGATGATTAGAAAAAACTTCCTCATGATGAATCCTTGTTATTATTGTTTAGACTAATGTGATTCGTGAGCGGTATTGAGGCCTAAGCCTTATGGCCCAACCCGAAAGTCTTACTATAATAAGATGAAGAAATAATATTAAGTAAAATTAGTGGCTTATGAATTAAATACGAAATTTCTGATAGCATAGATAAATAAAAAGTTTGAAATGAACAGCAGTTTTAAGTATTAAATCATTAGAAATATGAATTTAGAAAACTAGTCAATTTAATAGCCTATACCTAAGGATTAAAACATAACGATTACCCATAAATTACGTTATGTTAAATAAAGTGAAATAATTAAAAGCGGGAGTTAGGTTGCTAACTAGCCCACTTTTAGAAGGGTTTTAAATAGCTTAATTTAGCTCAGAATCTACCCAAAACTTAGTGCCTTTCAGTACCGCTTGTAACGCAAGGCCATTTTCGGTTAAAGAGTAAACAGTTACTTGGTCTGCAATTGCTTCGGCAACTAAAGCGCCACCTTTATCTTCATATTTTGCTGCTGCATCTGCATTTCCTCCGAATGCCCAACCATGTTCAATAAAGCGATTTACTGCTGCTTGGTTATGAAAGACCATCACAACATTAAAGTCTTTAACACCTAAACCTAGACCTAAACCCGCTTCACCCATATTCATGTAAGTTGATTTACCGGTTAGGTTGTTTTTAACAACACCATAGCCACCGCCAAAACTGGCTAAAACAACATTTACATTGGCATTATCAAAAACCGCATAACCAGCAGAGTTGGCAATTTGTTGTTTAACATCAGGCTTTTGAGTGTAAAGCTCACTTAATGTATTGTTTTTCATGCTTTGTACTAAAGCACGTTTTTCATCGGGAGATGCACTGCCTGTTGTAGCACAACCGGTTAAAATTGAAGTGATTAAAACTAAACTAATAGCGATAAACTTTTTCATACATATTCCTTGAATATTAGTATGGCAATCTAGTTAATGTTGCAAATACTAAAGATATATTAAGTCCAATACTAGACAGTATCGGACTTTATGGTAATCTTATAACTAGCTATTTTACAAGATATTACATCATTATGCTCGTTGCTCTCGTCGATACACTAAAACAACTGCGTTACCAAATTGCCCATCTTGAAGATGATACTCTTGCAACAGAATATCCAGAACTTGATAACTTTATACATCAAGTTGGATTGACTGTTGCTGAATCAAAAAATGACTTAGTTTTTCTTTATCAGTTTTTATATGTGTATGGCCGAAAATCAGAAGCCACATTTAATCGTTTTCGAAATGAGCTTGAGCGTTTTTGTTTATGGTCGTGGTTGGTTGCTGAAAAATCGGTATTTGATCTAAAACGTGACGATATTGAAGCTTATGTTGATTTTATGGTTGAACCAGATTCAGCCTGGTTATCAAATTCAGTGCAATGGCGTTATAAAGATGAACAAGGCATAAGACGACTAAATACAAATTGGCGCCCTTTCATCAATAAAGAAAATATTGCTAGCCAACAAACACTCGCAGCTATGTTTACAGCACTCAATGTTTTTTATAAGTTCGCAATTTTAGAAGAAAAAACCTTTGCTAACTTTGTACCGGTTGTTAAAAAGAATAGCCCTTACTTAGTTGTGCAATCGCAAATTAAAATCCCCGATACACTCAGTGATATTCAATGGGAGTATGTATTTGGCGTTACTCGAGATTTATGTGAGCAACAACCTGATTTAGAAAGAAATTTATTTACTCTCGCTTGCTTAAAAGGATTGTATCTACGAATTTCTGAGTTATCCGAGCGCCCTCAGTGGTCGCCGGTTATGTCACATTTTTGGCAAGATAATGATGGTTTTTGGTTTTTAAGAATTATGGGTAAAGGTAACAAATTACGCGATGTTACCTTAAGTGAAGATTTTATATCTTATCTAAAACGTTATAGGCTTTACCGTGGTTTACCTGCCCTGCCCCGTGTTGATGAAGCTGAGCCGCTTGTTCACAAAATTCGTGGTAAAGGGGGAATGACTGTTCGACAAATTCGTCGTTTGGTACAACAAAGTTTTGACTTAGCAAAACAGTCTCTCTTACAAGACGGCTTTAAAGATGATGCGGAACAACTTGAAGCGGCGACTGCTCATTGGTTAAGACATACCGGTGCAACACACGATGCTCAAACAAGACCGCTAAAACATTTATCTGAAGATTTAGGTCATGCAAAAATCGCTACGACGGATCAAATTTATATTCAAACAAATATAAAAGAACGTGCAAAGTCTGGAATAAAAAGGAAAGTTTAATGGAATATACAATACTGGCGTTAGTCGGTTTAGCTCTATTATTTTACTCACTGACGATTCGGCAATTAGAGCGAACAGAAATTACTGGGCCGATGTTTTTTGTGTTGGTCGGAATTGCAATGTCTTACTTTTTGCCGAGTGAGTTTAAGTTAGGCGAAGCCGGACTCAGCGACATTTTACCTTTGGTTGAATTAACCTTAAGTATTTTTTTATTTACCGATGCAGCAAAATCAAAACTCCCCGTATTAAAACATAGTTATCAGTACCCTAGCCTGCTACTTTTTGTGGCTTTGCCGATGACATTACTGTTAGGTGTTGCCGGTGGATTGTTTTTCTTTTCTGAGTTATCACTTTTTCAATCTGCCTTGATCGCGATTATTTTAACACCAACGGATGCTGCGCTTAGCAAAGGAATTTTAGAATGTACATCGGTACCAGAAAAAGTTCGCGAAGGAATCAATACGGAAAGTGGTTTGAACGATGGCCTTTGCGTACCCATCTTTTTAGTTTTACTTTTATTAGCTCAAAATCCAGAAAGTGCTGTAACGACAATTGATACTTTACTTGTTTTTGCAAGAGAGTTAGGTGTTGCACTGGTTATTGCAGGTGTGTCGATGGCAGTATTTATTCCACTTTTAAAAATTGCATTAGCACGTCATTACTTTGCAAATAATAGCAGTCCATTTTTATTGATTGGTTTAGTGATGGCCATTTTCTCTTTAACACAAAATTTTCATGGCAGTGGTTTTATAGCTGTTTTTGTTGCGGGACTTTTATTTGATTACTTAGCACCCAAAAAAATTCGTATAACATTAGTTAAAGACTCAGAGCATATCGCTGAATTTGTTGCCCTACTTATTTGGTGTTTATTCGGTTTTGTATGTGGTCACTTAATTGTGAATGATATTACCTGGCCAATTGTTTTTTATGCGTTATTAAGTGTTACGATTTTTAGAATTGTGCCGGTACTACTTTCACTTATGTTTACTAATCTAAATTTTAAAGACAAATTGACTTTTGCTTGGTTTGGTCCTCGAGGTTTGGCGTCTATCGTTTTCACTTTAATGGTTATGGATACAGCAATTGCAAACAAAGAACAAATTGCCACAGTAACATTAACAACCATTTTATTTAGTGTGTTCATTCATGGCATGAGTACCAAGCCCATCGCAAAAAGTTACCAATAAAAAAGGCGCGTTGAGCGCCTTTTTTATTTTTACAACTTAAAGTAGCTCTGCAATTAATTGCAGTGGATGCTTTGGCTTAAATTTTTCATAGCGCTTCACTTGGCTACGACAAGAAAAGCCAGTTGCTAAAATAGTTTCAGGCTCATTATTAGAAATAATTAGTTGCCAACTCATTTCATAAAGAGCCCGTGAATTTTCTTGGTTTTGCTTTTCGTGGCCGTATGTTCCTGCCATACCACAACAACCCGTACTGGTAGTTTCGAGTTGTAAATTTAGATCAGCAAAAATGGTTTGCCAAACTTTAGAAGCATTCGGCATTGCTGTTGTTTCAGTACAATGACTTAATAATTTAAATGGCGAACTCGTTGTAGTGGCAAGAGTAACTTGTTTAAAGTTTTGCGTTTGAAGCCATTCATGAGCTAATTCAACTTTAAAGTCACCACGCTGATCTTTTAATATTGAGACATACTCATCTCTGTAACACATAACCAAAGATGCATCGAGCCCAACTAAAGGCGCGTTGATTTCACTCAGTGAATTTAAAAACTCAGCTGCATTTTTTGCTGTTGTTTTAAATTCATTTAAAAAACCTTTTACATGCTGAGCTTTACCATTTGGTTTAAACGGTAATAGCATCGGTTTTTTGCCTAGCGCTTTAATCACTTTAATAAAGCTTTCGACTAATTCAGCTTCGTAAAAACTAGTGAATGGATCTTGAACTATTAGTACATACTCTGCTTGTTGTTCTTTTGAAAGCGAGTTAAGTAATTTAAAATTAAATTGCTGATCTTTAGAAATACGTTTAGAAAGTTGCGGTACGCTTAAGCTTGGCGTATCAACATAACCAATGGTATTTTTAATTAAACCTGAAACAAGCTTTGTATTTACAATTGGATTTACCACTTTAGCAAACTTTGCCATCACCGGCGCAGTTTGTTCGATGCCTGCAACTAAGTAATCTTTAGCAGGACGAGCATAATAACTGTGGTAGAAATTTAAAAAGCGTGAACGGAATGTTGGTACATCAACTTTTATTGGGCATGCAGTTGTACATGCTTTACAAGCTAAACATTCATCCATTGATTCTTTCACTTCGTGAGAGAAATCATAAACACCTTTTTTCTTATCGCGACTATGTTGATAGCGTTCCCACCAAGTGATTACTTCGCCATTAACTAATTCTTTTTCGACATTGAGTAAATCTATATTTTCAGACTCTTGAAGTCGCAACCATTCGCGCATTAAACTTGCGCGACCTTTAGGTGAATAACGGCGGTCACCTGTTACTTTATAAGATGGACACATTGGTGATTTTTCATCGTAGTTAAAACACAGGCCATTACCATTACAGGTCATCGCGTTATTAAATTCTGTTTTAACATCGATAGAAATTTCTTTGTCGAACCAGGCACGCTTTTGATCATCAACAGAAACGAGTGAGTCTTTACTTTCAATTGGCGTACAGATTTTACCTGGGTTTACTCTGTTATTTGGATCAAATGCCGCTTTGATTTTTCGAAGTTGTGTAAATAAATGCTCGCCGAAAAATTCAGGGCCATATTCACTTCGATATCCTTTGCCGTGCTCACCCCACATCAAGCCGCCATATTTGGCAGTCAGTTTAACGACTTCATCTGAAATATGACGAAGTAATTTTTCTTGCTCAGGGTCACACATATCTAGTGCAGGTCTTACGTGTAATACGCCGGCATCAACATGACCGAACATACCATATTGTAGGTTGTGATTATCGAGAAGTTCACGAAACTCGACTATAAAATCTGCTAAGTTTTCTGGTGGTACTGCAGTATCTTCAGCAAAAGCTAACGGTTTTTGATTGCCTTTTACATTACCTAAAAGGCCTACTGATTTTTTACGCATTGCATAAATTTTTAAAATATCAGCTTTGTCATTCGTTAACTGATAACCGATCACCCCATTAGTTTGTTTTTCAACACATTCATCGAGTAGCTTACAGAGAGTGTCTACTTTATCTTTAATATCTTCAGGTGAAACTGCATTAAACTCAACCATGTTGAGTCCTTGCATATCTTTGTTTTCAACATCGGTTATTAAGTCCGATACTGAATGCCAAATGATATCTTCTCGAGCAAGGTTAAGTACTTTGCTATCGACTGTTTCTACAGAAGTTGCATTTGCTGCAACTAGAAATGGTGAATGACGAAGTGCAGAATCAAAGCTATCGTATTTAATATTTATTAATGTTTTAAATTCAGCAATGGGCGTAATATTTAGTTTTGCTTCAGTTACAATACCTAATGAACCTTCAGAACCAGTAATTAATCGGCTCATATCAAAGGTTTGTAAATCATCAGAAAAAATATGTTCTAAATCGTAGCCGGTAAGAAAACGGTTTAAGCTTGGGAATTTTTCTAAAATAGCGTCTCGATTCTCAAGGCCAATATCAAGAACTGTTTTATATAACTTACCTACTGTCGTGTTTTGTTCAGCAATTACTTTTGCTTTTTCAACAGGCATAGGAGTTGTTGACATTTCAGTGCCATCAACAAGATAAGTTGTCAGTCCTAAAACGTGATCACTTGTTTTGCCATAAACCAAAGAGCCTTGACCTGATGCATCTGTATTTATCATTCCACCGATTGTTGCACGGTTACTTGTTGATAAATCGGGCGCAAAGAAAAAACCATAAGGACGCAAAAAGTCGTTTAATTGGTCCTTTATTACACCCGTTTGCACGCGAACCCAGTTTTCTTCGACATTGATCTCTAAGATTTCACGCATGTAGCGAGATAAATCAACAACTATACCTGGGGTTAGCGACTGGCCATTAGTACCTGTACCGCCTCCGCGTGGACCAAAAGTCAGTGATAAAAAAGGATCACGTGAAGCAATTTGCATAGCAAGTTGTATGTCTTTTGCTGACTTTGGAAAGATGACACCTTGAGGTACCTGTTGGTAAACGCTGTTATCGGTCGATAAACTTAAACGTGTAGAAAAGCTTGCATCGGTATCACCACTAAAACCTTGTTTTTTAATTGTTTCTAAGTAATTAGATACGAGTTCTGTGGCGGCTTGTTGTTGGCTTATTGTTGCTATCATGACGGTGATAAATTAAGGCATTTTGCAAATTATATCATGCTAATAGCTAAGATAAATTGAAGATTTTACAGTTTGTAACACTCTTTTTATCGATTTCAGGGGCAATACTTTTATACTGTTTATTAAAGCAGCAAATGAGATAGTCAGATGAAAAAAATTGCATTAATCAGTTTAGGTGCCTTGTGCATGTTATTAGGTTTAGTTTTTGTCATTATTCCCGGACCGTCGCTGATCTTCTTTATTGCAGGGCTTTTCTGTTTATCTTTTTATTATCCTAAAGCGCGTGATTATTTAACCGTGTGCCAAAAGGCTCTGACTAAGTCATGTGCTTATATCGATAAAAAACTTGCTCGCTGATTTAAAGGGCGAGTTGCCCTTTGTAGATTAGACTTTGTTTACTCTAGGGGCGATTTAATCGCGGCGCGAGATTTGTAACCTAGTGGGCTAAGTAAAAATCGAGCAAAGCTACCGCGTCCTGCTCACGCTCCTTACCTACATTTATGTAGGTAACAAAGAGTTAATCGCCCCTAGAAAGAACCAGAAGGGCAACGCGTGTTTGGCATTGATGCTGCGTTATCGCCTATTTATGTCAAAAAACCACACTACACAGGCTCTGCCTTGCCTAAATACCAAACACACTGCTGCAAAATCAATCATAAAAGGTCAACACGCCCATCGAAGTAACAAAAATGCCAGCTAAGTGCTGGCATTTTTTATATTAGAATCTTTATTTTAGTTAAATAAAGTACTTAGTCGGCTAATTTCTTAGCAAGATATAACCAAGTTTCTAATACTGTATCTGGGTTCAGAGAAACAGAATCAATGCCCTGTTCAACTAACCAAGCTGCAAAGTCTTCATGATCTGAAGGACCTTGACCACAAATACCTACGTATTTGCCTTTTGCTTTAGCAGTTTGAATAGCCATTGATAATAGTTTCTTGATTGCAGGGTTACGCTCATCAAATAGATGCGCAATTAAACCTGAGTCACGGTCAAGACCTAATGTTAACTGAGTTAAGTCGTTTGAACCGATAGAGAAACCATCAAAATATTCTAAGAACTCATCTGCAAGTAACGCGTTTGATGGTAATTCACACATCATGATTACTTTCAGACCATTTTCGCCACGTTTAAGGCCATGTTCTTCTAGTAATTCAATAACGCGCTTACCTTCTTCAAGCGTACGAACAAATGGGATCATGATTTCAATATTAGTCATACCCATTTCGTTGCGAACACGTTTAATCGCTTCACACTCTAACGCGAAACAGTCACGGAAATCTTCAGAGATATAACGTGCTGCACCACGGAAACCAATCATTGGGTTTTCTTCTTCCGGCTCATATTGTTGGCCGCCAACAAGGTTTGCATATTCGTTTGACTTAAAGTCAGACATACGAACAATGACACGCTCAGGTGCAAACGCACAACCTAGTGTTGCAATACCTTCAACAAGCTTAGAAATATAGAATTCTACAGGTGATTCATAACCTGCCATCATTTCTGAGATTTCAGCTTTTAGTTCGTCAGATTGAGCATCAAAGTTAAGAAGTGCTTTAGGGTGAACACCAATCATACGGTTGATTACGAATTCAACACGCGCAAGGCCAACACCTGCATGAGGTAAGCGTGCAAAGTCAAATGCACGATCAGGGTTACCTACGTTCATCATAACTTTCATTGGTAACTCTGGCATTTCATCAACACGTGAAGTAAGTACTTCGTAATCTAAAATACCTTCGTAGATATAACCTGTGTCACCTTCGGCACACGAAACAGTTACATCTTGACCTGCTTGAATTAAATCAGTTGCATTACCACAACCAACAACTGCAGGAATACCTAATTCACGTGCAATGATTGCCGCGTGACAAGTACGACCGCCACGGTTTGTAACAATCGCAGCGGCACGTTTCATGATTGGCTCCCAGTCTGGGTCAGTCATGTCAGTAACTAGAATGTCACCTTGTTGTACTTTGTCCATTTCATCAATTGAATCTAGTACGCGTACTGTACCTGAACCAATCTTGTGACCAATTGCACGGCCTTCAGCAACAACAGTGCTTGTACCATTTAATTGGAAACGCTCCATAACGTTAGCGTCTTCGTTTGAACGAACTGTTTCTGGACGTGCTTGAACGATGTAAAGTTTACCGTCGTTGCCGTCTTTTGCCCACTCGATGTCCATTGGACGACCGTAGTGCTTTTCGATGATCACAGCTTGCTTTGCAAGTTCTTGAACTTCAGCATCTGTGATTGAGAATTTGTTTGAAAGTGACGGATCTACATCAACAATTTCTACTTGCTTACCATGTGATTCATCCGCAGAGTAAATCATTTGAATTGCTTTTGAACCAATATTACGGCGAACTACTGAAGGTTTACCGTTAGCAAGCGTTGGTTTATGAACATAAAATTCATCTGGGTTTACAGCACCCTGTACAACCATTTCACCAAGACCATAGCTTGAAGTGACAAATACAACATCTTCAAAGCCAGATTCAGTATCAATACTGAACATAACACCTGAAGCTGCTTTATCTGAACGAACCATGCGTTGGATGCCAGCTGATAATGCAACACCACGGTGGTCATAACCTTGGTGAACACGGTAAGAAATAGCGCGATCATTAAATAGTGAGGCAAACACGTGTTTGATAGCAGTCATTACTGCATCAATACCACGTACGTTTAAAAACGTTTCTTGTTGTCCTGCGAATGAAGCGTCTGGCATGTCTTCTGCTGTAGCAGATGAGCGAACTGCAAATGAAACATCTTGTGATGCGTCGCCGTGTAGTTGGCTATATGCGTCGCGGATGGCTTGGTCTAGGTTTGGTTGGAATGGTGTATCGATAATCCATTGGCGGATTTCGGCACCGACTTTAGCGAGTGTATTTACATCATCCACATCCAATGTGTCTAAAATATCGTGGATTTTTGAGTTTAAACCAGATTGCTCTAGAAACTCATTGAATGCATCAGCGGTTGTAGCGAAACCACCTGGCACTTGAACACCAGCGTTAGCTAGGTTTGAGATCATTTCACCTAGTGAAGCGTTTTTACCGCCAACACGAGGAACATCTTGCATACCAAGCTCTTGATACCAGAGAACGTATTCTTGCACGGATCTTTCTCCATAAACAAATTGTAGTACTAACTGTGAGAGTTAAGAAAGAAAACCTTCTAAAAAGGTCGTAGTCATTCTACACTGGCAACAGACCTCACGTAAACCGTGAAGCCCCTATTTTGCAGATAAAGGTAATAAAAAGGTTAAATATGAGAACTGCATTTTATATTTCTGATGGAACAGCAATCACCTCTGAAGTGTTTGGTCATGCGACCTTATCTATGTTTCCTGTTGAGTTTAATCACAAAACAATTCCTTTTGTTGAAACAGAAAAAAAAGCAATTGAAGTTAAGAACTTAATTAATTCAACAGCGCAACGTGATGGTGAACAGCCACTCGTGTTCTTCACTTTTGTAAACCACGAGCTAAGTGAAATTATAAAATCGTCTTGCGCGGTGTGTTATGACTTTTTATCACAATACAGTGATAAAATTTCTCAAGAGTTAAAAGTTGCGCCAGTACCGAAGGTTCATAGAACGCATTCAATGCACGAGAAAAGTTATGATTTTCGTATTGATGCTGTTAACTATGCGTTGACCAATGATGATGGCGCTAACATTAAAAACTACTCTGAAGCCGACATTATTTTAGTGGGTGTTAGCCGAAGCGGTAAAACACCTACTAGTTTATACTTGGCATTACAGTATGGCATTAAAGCAGCCAATTACCCGCTAACAGAAGATGATCTAGAAAGAGGCACCCTGCCTGAGTGTTTAAAAGCTTACAAACATAAACTTTTTGGTTTAACGATTGACCCTGTTCGCCTTGCCGATATTCGCCAGCGACGTATGGCAAATTCAAAATATGCATCTTTAAAACAATGTCGTATCGAAGTACGTGAAGTAGAAATGCTTTATAAAAAGCAGAAGATTCAATTTTTAAATTCAACTCATCATTCAGTAGAAGAAATTTCTGCAAAGATTATATCTGATACTGGACTTGAAAGACGTAAGTACTAACTTATTTAGTATCGGACATAAAAAAGGCTGCAATGTGCAGCCTTTTTTTGAATAACTTAGTGTTACTTACGTGCGTCTTTTAATAAATCAGCAACTAAGAAACCTAGTTCTAAAACTTGATCCGCATTTAAACGTGGGTCGCACTGTGTGCGGTAGCGTTGTGCTAAATCTTCATCAGATAATCCATACGCACCACCAGTACATTCAGTCACGTGCTGACCAGTCATTTCAAGGTGAACACCACCAGGGTATGAACCTTCAGCTTTGTGTACTGCGAAGAACTGGCTAATTTCACGAAGAATATTATTAAAGCTACGTGTTTTATAACCTGAGCTCGCTTTCTCTGTATTACCATGCATTGGATCTGAGCTCCAAATAACTTTACGGCCTTCTTGTTGTACTTTACGTACTAGTGCAGGTAGTTTCTCTGGAAGAACATCAGCGCCCATTCGTGTAATTAACGTTAAGCGACCTGGAATGTTATCTGGGTTAACGGCATCAATAAGTTTGATTAGCTCATCTGGGTCCATGCCTGGGCCAACCTTCACACCAATTGGGTTTTTAATACCTTTAAAAAATTCGATGTGTGCATGAGCAAGTTGACGTGTACGTTCACCAATCCAAACAAAGTGTGCAGAACAATCGTACCAATCACCTGATAAGTGGTCACGGCGTGTTAGTGCTTCTTCATATCCTAATAACAAGGCTTCGTGTGATGTAAATAAGTCTGTTTCTTTTAAGCTCGGTGCAACGGTTGAGTCGATACCACACACTTCCATAAATTCAAGCGCATCTTGAATTCTGTCAGCTAGTTGTTGGTATTTCTCTTTAAGCGGATTAGCTGCAACGAAGCCCATGTTCCAGCGGTTTACTTGATGTAAATCGGCTAAACCACCTTGAGCGAATGCGCGTAATAAATTCAGCGTTGCAGCACTGTGATGATAAGCCGTCATCAATCGCTGTGGATCAGGTACACGTGCTTGCTCTGTGAATTCAAAATTATTGATGATATCACCACGGTACGAAGGTAATGAAACACCGTCGATTGTTTCGTAATCTGATGAGCGAGGCTTAGCGTACTGACCTGCCATACGCGCAATTTTAACTACAGGGCATTTACCACCATAAGTTAAAACAATGGCCATTTGTAAAAGGGTTTTAAATGTATCGCGGATATTTGCGGCATTAAAGTCACTAAATGACTCTGCACAATCACCACCCTGTAATAAGAAGGCTCTACCTTCGCATACAGCTTCTAGTTGTTTGTATAAGCTACGCGTCTCTTCGGCAAATACCAAAGGTGGTGCGCTTTTTAATTGCCCTTCAACAGATTTAAGGGCTTCTTGATCTGGGTACTCTGGCTGCTGAAGTATCGGCAGTTTTCTCCAGCTGTCTGGTTTCCACGATTGCATGTTCTTTCCTCATTCCTAACATAGACCGTTAACGAAAACTAACTTATTGCACGTACTAAGTTCAAGGACAATATTCAGCTATTTACGATTATTTCGTTATTTGATAAATAGTTTCGAAATTAACAATTAGGGTTCCAATATTTTTTTGTTTCAAACCAGTTGGTTACACTTCATTGACCACCTTATTCGTTCCTACACAGCACAAGAACACATCTTACTTAACCAAAGCCTTACTGTAACCTTAGCTTTACATGCTTAAAATATACTTTTTAGGTCCTACATTGATCAAATTCAAAAGTTGTACTAGCAAACAATAAAGAGAACACATCATACTACATAAAACTTGAAGATTAGGTCGGCATTGATAAAAATTTAACTTTAAGTAATCAGAGGAAAAGGTTACAATTCAAATAACAAAAAGTAAGATGTGTTCCTATGAGTACGAAGTTAGAAATACGCAGTCAGTTTGATTTAGTAAGTGAGTTAACTCATTTGTTTTGTGAAGAATTAAAGGAAGTGGGTTTTCATAAGGCATCATATTATCAATTGCCAGAGATCGATATAAACGACGAAAAGAAAGTCCCTTCTTCAATTAGTGTACAAAAAATTGAAGGCGATGATGCTCATAAGTTAATTCTAAATTCATATGGTGATTTTTATAAAAAGACAGGATTAAGTAGTCGAGTATTAAAAAGACATCCAGGTTTATTAGTTTTAAAAGATGTCGATAAGCAACATTTCATTGCAAGGATAAATCAATTAAATAAAGCCAAAGCTGATTTTAAAAATAGTGTAATAGCTATCGATAATAATGATGCACGATTTGAAGCGGTTCACAATGCTGTGCCTAATCTCATTACACTTGCTGCATATCGTAAGATCCATTTTGAAACTGAATCGCCCTACTCTGTTCGTTTTACTTGGATGCACAAACACGCAACTAAAACGCTAACTAAAAAAATGGCCTTAGCAATGCTCGATAAATCGGCTAGTTATTCTAATCCAAGAATGATCGACCAACACTCTTGGCAAGCGCTTGTTGCTCAAGAGCAAAGTCGTGTTGCAAGTTTAGGTGATAAAGAAAAATTACGAATTCGTAGACCAACAAGAGTTAGTCCACAAGTTAATGTAAGGTATACAGCTCAAAACCGATATCATGTCAGTGCTGCTTTACCTTTTATTTTGATAAACCCAGAACCAGATGTAAAACTTGGTACATTATCTGATTACCAAAAACCAGAAAGTCATCCTCGAAAAAGAGAATATGATTTCTTAGTTGATAGACTTTACTTAGAACAAGTAACAGATTGATTATGTTAAAAAGGCCACATATGTGGCCTTTTCTTTATAGTTAGCAGTATTTAAAAATTTAGTCTTCTACTATTTCTTCAATTTTATCTTCATCGATTAAAACAGCATTTTCAACAATGCGCTTACCACCTTGAATTTCGATTCGTTTGTTATGCTTATTCAGCGTAAGAATCTCATCACAAAATTGATCAGATGGATGCATCTCATATGTGTAATCAATAATATTACCCGTTTTGTCATCTTTAACATTGGTAATGTTATATTCAGAGATTGCACCTTTCTCAATTAAGTCTTTCATTGTCGTTGTCATATCACGACGCAATGCTTTTAATTTATTCTCGGTAATTTCGTCTGTTGAATAAATAGAGCCATATTTTTCCATAATCGATAATAGTCGGAAATGGTAGGTCTTACCCGGTGCCGCATAACGCCATAAATGATATAAACGAAGCATCATCCAACGAGATAAACCACGTTTTAATTCTTGAGCACTATTAAAGTAGTAACCTTTGTATTCAAGGTTATCGATCATGTTATGAACGAAGGCATTTAAACAAGCTACACATTTTACGTTACCACCCTGACCTTTCTTACCACTAAAATGAAGCGACGATAAAAAGTTCATGTTCGATTCGTAAAATGAGTCATCAATATCCGAGTTACGCGTATCTGTTGCTGAATATTTAAAAGAAAGTTTAGAACCTTGTAATGCTTCTAATGATTCTTTGATTTGCGGATAAGGCATCGACTGACCAACAGCTTTCAGCTCTTGCGCTAATTCATTCATTGAAAAAACAACTGCGTATTGAATACCAGACTTAAAATTGATTTTTACAATTTTACCTTTAGAGGCTAATCGAATTAAAGCACGTTCGACCTTTTCTTCACGATCAGATGGCCAAACAAGATATTCAACATCTTCACCATCTTTTCTTGTGCTTACTACCGCAGGTGTAATTTTGATTTCACCATCATATAGAATGCCGTCTACTTTTTCAGAGATTTTTCGTGTAACGATGGTTTTCTTTGGTGCTTCTTCAACCGGAAGCTTCTTATGACCAGAACGGACAAATCGTCCCCATAGATCATAATGATTAAATGTATTTGAGTAAGCTCTCAAACCATGTGCAGCATTTTCAATTGAAACACGCACATCTTTGTTGTCTGTAAATAGTGCAAGACTTTCATTATCTATTGCACTTTCCACCCCGTGGATCTGCCCGCGTAATGTATCGGGTAAGTTATCTACCGAGATGTTGACCTTTCGGCTCATTGTTCTTATTTCCAATTTTTCTTCGACAGTTAATAACAACACATAAAACTTCAAAAGTTAAATGTTTAAGTTAGTATAAACTTGATCCGATCATAATTAATTTCTTCGGATCAGTTTTATACTAACTGTTTCGTAATTGCTGATTTTCAGATCAGATTTTTACTAAGTTATAGTTGATAGGTCGCGATTTTACTAACTCAGTTCAGATTATGTCCTGTTAATCACCTTTTTAAAGCGATTTAACACGACATAAATCGCTTTTTTAAAACTCCATGTGGATAAACAGCTCTTAAGTTAGCATAGATCTGATCTGTACCAACTATAGATCAGATCCATACCAACTTATTGTGCATTTTAGTCATGCTCTCGGTGCATAACTTTATAATTTAGTTAGTAAAAAGTTGATCTACACCACTATTTTTGTGAGTAAAGCAGTGGTTAAGCTGTGCATAAGTTGAAAGCTCATTTTTTGCTTAGTAATTGGCTGATCTGCGAGTCATTAGAGATCTGATCTTTACCAAGTAAAAACACGATCTGGCTTTTTACTAAATATTTAATGAAATCAGTCATATGCTTCACTATTTTAGTATCTCAACCTTATATACCTATATACTTAACCGATATTAAACTTACTTATTTATACTTAGTATCAGTAAAGTTACAAATTTTTATTAAATGTCTCATAAATAAAAGGTATGTCGCCTTAAATACTTGTTTACAGCAATTTGAATGGACATTATACTTAAAGCATAACTTTGAGGAAGAAAGTATGTCTATCAATAATAATGCGCTAGCCACTTATAGGTTACTAAAAGCGACAGCAGAAGTTGCTGAAAAATCGCTAGAAGGACGTATTCAACATTATCGTGCCCATTTAAAGTCTGAAGAAAAAGAACTTCGTACTTATACGCAAAAAGCAGCCGCTGACTTATTAGGTTGTAATAATCGTACCTTAAAACGACGTCATGATAATGGTGACTTTGATGCACTTGATATCAAACGTGGTGCAAATGGCCACTACGCTTATACCTTGGTCAATATTTTTGCTATGGCTGATATCATGGATATTAAGCCTGATCATCGTACAGTTGATGATAAATTACAAGTTATCGTTATTAACTCGTTAAAAGGTGGTTGTGGTAAAACTACCAGCATGGTAAATATTGCCGCTGCACTTGCTACTACCAATATAAAACGTTACAGAATTGGTATTATTGACCTTGATCCACAAGGTTCTTCATCAAGTTTTTTCCCACCAAGTGAGCCAGACCCAATTACTGTGGGTGACTTAATGCGTGACTGTATTGAACTCGATGAAAATGAAACCTGGGATGAATTAGTATCAAACTCTTTCTTACCTACCCATATACCTAATATTCGTATTTTGCCTTCTGGTATGGATGATTTTTACTTCGAGCATGAAACAGCAACTTTATTAAAAGATAGCTCTAGTTATGATAAAACTCGTCACTATCATAAATTGCTCGAAAAAGTTATTGAACCGGTAAAAGATCAATTTGATATTATTCTAATTGATACAGCTCCATCACTTAACTTTATGTTTTATAATGCATTAATGGCTTCTACATCGATGCTTATCCCTGTTCATCCTGAAGCTGTAGACTTTGATGCAAACAATAAATACTTAAAGCGATTAGGCGAGATTTACCATACAGTTGCTGCGCTTGGCCACCAAGGTTGGGACTTCATGCAGTTCTTAGTAACTAACTATGTTAAAGGGAACCATTCACAGCGCGACATCGTTAAAGATGTTCGTAGTGCATTTGGTCGTCAAGTAATGAGTTACCCAATCAATCATAGCTCGGCAATTACCGCCAGCTCATCTTCTTTTAATACCATTTTTGATCAAAAAACGTCAGATAGCTTAGCTAGTCGTGAGTCACTACTTCGTGCGCAAGAAAATATCAAAGATGTTGTAGATGAACTTGAAATGCTGATCCGTTCTAATTGGCAGTCAACTCAATCGTCTCTAAATACAGCTAAGTAAGGTAATTAATAAAAATGGCTAAAAAACGTAAAAACGATACCAGCTTAGACCCTTTTTCAACGTCTATCGAAAGTAGCAGTTTAGATGCTTTGCTAGAGCAAGCTTCAGCTGGTGATGTTATCAGTATGCCTGCTCCAAGCGATCCTACACGTCAAATTACTTTGGTGTGTAAGGTTATTCCAAGCTCAGAAATTGAAGCTAAAACAAAGGTCTATGGTAAAAACCGCCGTGTACAATCATTACTAAATGAAAAGTCAGTTGCCGATATCCTTCCTGCAATTGCCGAAGACGGCCGTAATCAGCACCCTGCCCTATGTTGGGATAAAGGTGACGAAATGCTTGTATTAGCAGGCTCTCGTCGTCGTAAAGCATGTATCTTAAGTAACTCTGATTACTTAGTTTTAAGCTCTGAAGATTTCACAGATCAAGATGCTAAAATTCTTGCTGTATCATCTGATCAATACATTGCCCCAAGTCTATGGGAGCTAGGTCAAGCATATCAACAGACCCGTGATGAGCTTATTGCTGAGGGTAAAAAAGGTTCTTATCGTGAAATTGCGGCAATTGAGGGTGTATCACACACTGCTATTGCTGATGCTATCAAAGCGTATGAGAACCTACCTTCTGAGGTTTTAAGTCTTTACCCAACAGCGAATCATGTTGGCCGTGAAGTAGCTAAAAAGCTTATTAGTGCCAAAGAGCGTGATGAGCAGCTGTTTACCAAGCTTGTCAATGACGTAAGTAGTGATAGCGAAATAGCGCAAATTAGCAGTGATGATAAACGTGCTCTTGCAATTACCAAGCTATTAACTGCTGAGCCTGCAGCGCCAAGCCGTCGCGAAGCCCTTATTGATAGTGAGTTTGTCAGCGTACAACGTAACATCAAAAGCGGTGATTTATCTGTGAAAATCGATAATAAAGTGATGACAGACAAACGCTTAGAGCAGCTAACTAAGCTATTAAATAGCTTTAATTAGTTAGTAAAAGAATGATCTCTCACGCTTTTACTGTTAGTAAAAGCGTGATCTCCCCCTTTCCTTTCGTTAGTAAAATATTGATCTATTACCAGTAAAATTGGTACTTATTACACTCTCAGATCAGTTTTTTACCAACTAATAACCCCTTTACAGGGTTTTTCGTTTCATAATTAGATTGCTTAGTAAAAAATTGATCTGTAAAGCCCCTGCATTGTTATTAACCTGTTTATATCTTGTGCGATTGTTGTTTGTTAAATGCTCAGCATGTCAGTTTTCAGCTTTGATTTTATTTTAAAGCAGGTTTTTACCAAGTTATCAGCTCCAACCAGTCCAATATTGCTCAATAGTGCTTTAGCTCTGGGACGATCGATCATATACTGGCAGAATTATTTTTTGTTTTTACTGCCAAAAGCGTTATGTCTGCTAACTTATCCAAAAATGACTTATTAGCTATCTTTGAAGAAATCAAACAAGAGCAAGAAACTCAGTTTCCTCTGTCTGAGCGCTTCATTAAACAGCTATTTAAGCCGCATGTGTTAAGTAAAGCAAAAGAGTATCACCAGAACGGCCAAATCAACTGGTTAGAACATAACAGTGATTTTAGCGTTATTGATGCATCTATGTTTGGTAACGAAGGAAATACCTTTACTCAGCATATTGAGATCAGTAAATTACCAAGTGGTTTTTCGGTCGATTCGCATTGTACTTGTGGCTCTAAAACTAAATGCCGTCATATTGCAGCTGTGCTCCTAAAACTCAAAATTGAACATTCAGGTGACTACGGTGAAGACTACATTATTAACGATTGGTTTAGTGAGCTAAAAACCCTTAAGCAAGTTGCTAGTGACAATGCCAAACAGGTTTTATTATTTGTTCTTGATGTAGAGAAATCTGTTGTAACCCTTACTCCTAAAATAGCTAATTATGACGCTGAGCATAACTATACTCTTGGTCGTAACCTTACCGAGCAGCAATTAAATAGTTTTGTAACCCCTACTGATTTATTAGAATCGGATTTTCGGTTATATAGCTGGATCCGTTCTCAAAATGCCCTTGGTAAACTAGAGCTTAAAGGTCAATGGGGCTTTGCAGCACTACAGCAATTAATTGCCACCCAGCGTTTGTTTTTAGGCCGTTCGCGCCAAGCAATTAAAGCTGACAGTATGCAAGCGTTAGAGTTTGATTGGAAACAAAACAAAGATTTAACGTCATTGAGCATGACGCTTGCTGGGCAAGATAATTGGTTATTGTTAAAAACAACCCCCCCTACTTACCTTGACCCTGAAAAGCTAAAAGTAGGCCGAATTCGTACTCCGTTAACGGCTGATGAAATAGCGTTACTTGCCAATATGCCTGCTATTCACACAGAGAACTTTGACCGCGTTTATCAACAGCTCAATGATAATTTTGGTGAAGGTGTGATCCCTCATGCATTTAAGGAAAGCAAAAAAAGCCTAGCTCGAACTGTATTCCCTGTCATCAGTATTAATAATGACGAGGGCACAATCCGCTTAGGATTGCAGTTTAATTATCAAAACTCTTTGTATGATTTAAGCCAGGCGCCAGCTGATATATTAAACCAGTCATTAGAAAACACTGTTGTAAATGAGTTAACTAACCTTGGCTTTGAATTATGTAAAGGGGCTTTACAAACTGAGTTTATCTTTAATAAACAATCAGTTATTCATGAGCACTGGTTAAAGTTTGAAATAATTCCAAACTTATTAAAACGCGGTTGGAAAATTAATGATGAGTTAGCAGTCGGCAAAGTCCTTAAACAACTTTCACTGCAAGTTGAGCGTGGTAAAGGTCATCAGATAGTTAGTAAAATCGTGATCTCTGGTGTTAAAACTCAACAGTTGTTTGTCACTGATAACAATACTTATCAATCGCTTAATAGGCAAAGTGAGCGCTTTTATTACTTTACTGTAGGAAAACGCTTTGCTGTGGTTGAAAAGGCCGCGATGATGCAGCTTAATGATTATCGTGAACGTTTTGAGCATATTAAAACCCGTGACGAAATCTTAATGCCTTTGTCGTTTTTGCCTAAGCTCATCGAGCAAAAAGCAATTAAGGTTAATATTGTTGACGATGCTCTAGATGCTTATCTATCTGAATTAAATAGCTCACAACAGCTTATTAAAAAGTCCGATATTCAAGGCTTGAACCAGGGTGTGCAATTGCGTGAGTATCAACAACACGGTGTTGATTGGCTTAACTTTTTAAAACGTCACCAGCTTGGTGGTATTTTGGCTGATGACATGGGGCTAGGTAAAACCCTACAAGTTATTGCCTTTTTAGCTAATGCCAAGCAATCACCACAAGCAGGCCCCACGTTAATTGTTTGCCCAACCAGCTTGGTTGGTAACTGGCAAAGTGAAATTAATAAATTTGCAAGTAACTTAAAAATTACCACCGTCTTCGGTGCTGCGCGCAGCGACCAATTACAACAGTTGTCGCAAGCAGATTGTATTTTAACAACTTACCCACTGTTGAAGCGTGATATTGCCTTTTATTCGCCGCTGTATTTTGAAAATATCATTCTTGATGAAGCGCAATATATTAAAAATGACGCTGCGCAGGTTTCACGCTTGGTTAAGCGCCTTAATGCAGACTTTAAGCTCTGCTTAAGCGGCACGCCTATCGAAAATAACTTATTTGAGCTTAAATCTTTGCTCGACTTTGCAATGCCTTCTTTACTTGGTTCGCAAGCACATTTTAAGAGCTATTTTCAAACGCCTATTGAGCGTGATAACGACGTTGCCCGAGCTGATGAACTTAAGTCGTTGATTATGCCATTTATCTTGCGTCGCACTAAAGCACAGGTAACACAAGAGCTCCCAGAGAAGACAGAGCTAGTTAAAGAGTTTGAATTTGAGAGCAAACAAAAGGAAATTTACACCGGTATCACTGAATCTTTAGAGCAGAAATTAGTTGACCTATTTGCACAGCAAGGTGTGCAAAAAAGTAAGCTAGCCTTTTTAGATGCATTATTAAAGCTCAGACAAATCTGCTGTCATCCAAAATTGATCGACCCTAGTTCACAGGCTGGCAGCGCTAAACTTGAATGGTTATCTAAGCATTTGCCTATCATGCTTAGCGAAGGTCGTAAGGTGATTATATTCAGTCAATTCACCATGGCACTTGATGTCATAGCAGAGCGATTAAATGAATTAGGCATCAGTTTTAGTATGCTTACCGGGCAAACAAGACACCGCGACCGTGTTATCGAAGAGTTTACTCAAGGTGATACATCCGTATTCTTAATTAGCCTTAAAGCCGGTGGTACAGGTCTAAACCTAACTCAAGCTGATACTGTGATTCATTTTGATCCTTGGTGGAACCCTGCTGTTGAGAAACAAGCGACAGATCGTGCCTATCGAATTGGCCAAACTAACCCTGTTTTTGTTTATAAATTGATTATGGCTAACTCAATTGAACAAAAAGTATTTAAAATGCAGCAGCATAAGCAAGCCCTTGTTGATGCATTATTTACCGAAAAATCAATGAGTTTCACTCAGTTTGATGAAGAGCAAATGCTCGCACTGATAAAAAATTAAATTTTTTTAAAGTTTTTTTGAACTAATCAAATTTTGGGGCGTCTATTATTATGCTTGTTGTTAAATTGCAGTTTACATAAGCATTATGTTGATTTCCCATTTGGTTACTAAATTTTAGTAATGTTAGAGCCAGCTCACTTTGAGCTGGCTTTTTTTATGCCTAAACCCCCTACTCTGCTGAGCACTAATTCGTTATGATGATGTGTCTTTAAGTTATTGAGTTTTCGTTATGATTACAGAGCTGATTGCACAGATTAATTGGCAAAGTGGTGTGCTTGGTGCTGCTGTAGGTGCTGTTGCAAGTGGTGTTATTTTTGCCTTACAAAAAAGTCGCTTAAAAAATGAATTAACCGAACTGCAAAATAGTCAGCAAATCCAGCAAAATCATTTAGAACAAAAGCAGCTGCAACTTGAACAAAGCCAACTTACGCTTTCGCAGTTACAGCAAGATTACGCTGAGCAACGTGATGAGTCTCAACACTTTAAAACCCGCTTTGTAGAACAAGAAAAACAAGCACAACAATACAACCAGTTTTGGCGTCAAGTTGAAGCTGAGCTTGCTGATACTAAAGCTGCACTTAATCAGCGCGATGTTGATTTAAGTACCTTAAGAAGCACTATAGAACAAAAAGAACTGCATTTTAAAGAGCAGCTTAGTCATATCAAAGAAAGCAAAGAGCAACTCAAAAAAGAGTTTGAAAACCTCGCTAATCAAATCCTTGAAGAAAAATCGCAACGTTTTAAAACCTTAAACCAAGAGAGTATTGAGCAACTTTTAAAACCGGTTCAGGGTGAGCTAAAAGGCTTTCGCGATAAGATGGAATTGATCCATGTGGAAGATCTAAAGCAGCGTGCAGCACTAAAAACTGAGTTGTTGCATTTACAGGCCAAAAGCCAAGCTATCACCGAACAAGCTGATAGGCTGAGCACCGCATTACAAGGGCAAAAGAAAACCCAAGGTAATTGGGGGGAGTTAATGCTTGAAAATGTACTAGACAGCGCAGGGCTGCGTGCTGGAGTAGATTATCAGCGAGAAGTATCGTTTAACACCGAAGACGGCCGTTTACGCCCAGATGTTGTGGTGTATTTACCTCAGCAACGTCATTTAGTTATCGATGCTAAAACCTCTTTAAACGCGTATACACGCTATGTAAATGCCGATACAGAGCTTGAGGCGCAGCAAGCGCTTAAAGAGCATGTCACGGCGGTGCAATCACGTATAAACGAGTTAGCAAGCAAAGCCTACGACAGACTACCCGGTATTAACTCCCCCGAAGTGGTGATCATGTTTGTACCCATAGAGTCAGCATTTGTTGAAGCGCTTAAGTACCAGAGTGATATTTATCAGCAAGCAATCGAAAAAAATATCTTAGTTGCAACTCCAACGACCTTATTGACTAGCTTGAATATCGTAAAACAGTTGTGGCGTTTTGAAGAGCAAACTAAATACTCAAAAGAGCTTGCCGCCCGTGCTGAGCGTTTTTACAACAAACTCAATGGTTTCCTAACCAGTATGGAAGGGGTTGGCAAGCAATTAGACCGCGCCAAAGAAAGCTATGATAAAGCGTTCTCTCAGCTGTACCGCGGTAAAGGAAACTTAATTAAGCAGGCGTCTGAGTTCAAAGAGTTGGGGGTTTCTGTTCAAAAAGAGTTACCCGCGGAAACTGTTGAAAAAGCCCAATTAGAGTTAGATTAAATGCGATACAAAAAAGCCAACGTTATGTTGGCTTTTTATTAGTTAATAAGTTCTGCTGAAACAATATCGTTGAGCATCAAAAAGTGGTTAAGTACAGACTCTTCAAGTTCGAATACCTGCGCTAGTTTTTCGCCACTTGCTGACATCCCTGTTTGCGCACCAGCAAACTCAATATGCAACCCTAAACGCTTCAGGGTTTGAGCGTCGTAACTATAAATAGCAGAATCACGTTTCTCTGTAATACCAGGCATCATACCTATGATAGTAACCGCCTGTTCAACATTAATGATATCGAAGAATTGTCGCTCTGCGGCTTGCCATTTTGCTATATAGCTAGCGACCTCAGGCGGTTGCTCCATGGGCACGTATAATGGCTGTAATGAGCCCCCATGCCAGCCGATAACGGCTTGCTCTTCAACGAGGACATGTGGGCTTGCGGTAAGTACATAGTTGGCACAAGACGATGCACAAAGCTCGTGTACCACAACATCGAGTTGATATTCATGAACTAAGCCACCTAAATGTAAACCCGCCATCACATCACCACCTTGGCTATTAATAACCAAGGTGTTGATTTGTTGAGCGCTACTTACTAATAACTGTTCGAACTTTTCAACATTTTGCTTTGATGTTTCGCCCTGAAAATAAATAGTGCCCGGCGATACTTCACTAATTTCAGCAACGCTTTGCTGTGTTGTTTTACAACCAACCAGCAGCACGCTCAATAAAAATAAAAAACGCATTAACAATGCCTTGAAGTTTTGTTTGTATACAGTGCGCAATTTAATAACATGTCATTAACGAACTGCAAAAATGGCATAGTACGTTTTTTTACTTGAGAAATAAATCCACATAATAGGAACAATTGTATGAATATTGGAATTTACATCTATGATGATGCCGAAGTACTCGATTTCTCAGGTCCGTTTGAGGTGTTTAGTACTGCTAAGCGCCTAGCGAATAATGACTGACCGCCAAACAGATGGAATATCAATGGCAGACGTTATAATTTCTCAGCAATGTAGTCGGTTATAAACTGTTTTAAACATACAGCCTTTTTACTCAGTAAACGTGCGCTTGGCCAGATAGCATAAATGTCGCGGTTTTCCCCTCGCCAGTGT
Organism: Pseudoalteromonas sp. BZA4; assembly: GCF_040104395.1. Lineage (NCBI taxonomy): Bacteria > Pseudomonadati > Pseudomonadota > Gammaproteobacteria > Alteromonadales > Pseudoalteromonadaceae > Pseudoalteromonas > Pseudoalteromonas sp. BZA4. The sequence goes on along the minus strand of NZ_JBECOT010000006.1, from coordinate 15,582 downwards.
GGCATTACTTGAACTAACTGCTGAGATTTTAGTTCATTTATAACCTCAAACCGAGGTAACAAAGCGATACCTTGCTCATCACAAACTAAGTATTTAACAAATCCGGTATCGTTAAAAGTAGTAGCAAATCGGCACATGTGAGTATAAGTTGCATTCGTTTGTGTATTGGTTAGCTGCCACTTACTTCTCAACGTGGTACCAATTAACCTATGCTGTTTTAAATCAGTTGGCTCTTCTATGGTAGGTGCCGAATCAAGGTATGCTTTTGTGCTTACAAATAAGGTATCAACACTGCCTAACTTTTTTTGATGGAGCATAGAATCAGCCTGCGGCCCGACTCTTATTGCTAGATCAGCTTGGCTTTTACTCAGATCTTCAAGTTTATTATTAAGCAATAACTCAAGTTGAATATCAGGGTACTGTTTAGTAAATGCGAGCCACATCGGCTTTAAGAAACCATGACTAATATTCAGAGGTGCTAAAACTTTAAGCTTTCCTGACAATTGTGCTTTTTGATCATTAAGCTGACGGTGAGTTTGTTCAAATTGCTCAATTAATTCAACATAACTTTGAAAATATACCTCTCCTGCTTGTGTTAACGTGCATTGCCTTGCTGAGCGATTTAAAAGCTGCTCGCCTAGGTGTTGCTCAAGTCGTTGCAAGCGTCTCGATACAGTTGCGGTAGGCAACGACAAGCTCTCAGCTGCATTACTTAGGCCGCCTTGTTTAACAATCTGTATGAAAAGAGCGATATCGTCAATCATGTTCTCATTTATGCAATCATAGTTTGTTTATCTTGCTATTTTTATCACTTTTGTAATTAGTTATCATGTTTTTATTGAAACATTTTAGGAGTAAGTAATGGACGCAAAGCATTGGCATCAACGTTGGGAAAATAACGAAATTGGTTTTCATGAAGGAGACGTTAACTGTTATCTAGATCAGTATTTTACTAACTTGAATTTGCAGCAAGGCGATACTGTTTTTGTACCACTGTGCGGAAAAACTCACGACATTCATTATTTGCTCGCGCAAGGTATGTGTGTTGTTGGGGCTGAGCTTAGTGAGATTGCCATTAAGCAATTATTTGATGAGTTAAAACTAGAACCCGAAATCAGCCAACACGGCGAGCTATTACGTTACCAAGGCGCAAATCTAACCGTTTGGGTGGGTGATATTTTTGCGCTGACCGCGAATAATCTTGGCACTATCAACGCGGTTTATGACCGTGCCGCTTTAGTTGCGCTACCAAAGCCAGTGCGCATTCGCTATACCCAGCATTTACTTGAATTAACTAATAGAGCTAAACAGTTAGTGGTGGTCTTTGAGTATCAGCAAAGTGAGTTTTCGGGTCCGCCGTTTAGTGTGGTCGCCGATGAACTACATCAGCACTACGATGCTTTTTATCAACTAACATTACTGTGCAAAGAACCTCTCGAAGGTGGCTTAAAAGGGCAAGTCCCTGCTATGAACGTAGCTTGGAATCTTAGTTAGTGCTTACAAACTCATAATGTGTAAATTCACACTCTAGCTGTGCGTTTTTGTGGCTAGTTATTGTACCTCTGTGCGTGCACTATAGAGAAAAGTGTATTTAAGGAGTACATTTATGCAAAAGCCACGCGTTTTCTTTGTTTCACATGGCGGCGGTCCTATGCCTTTACTTGGCGATCCAAGTAATGCCGATATGGTCACTTGTTTGCAGTCTATTGCTGCTAAAATTAAAAAGCCGTCAGCTATTTTGATGGTGAGTGCGCACTGGGAAGCGAACCCAATTAGCATCACTTCGAGTGCTGCTCCTGAGCTAATTTATGATTACTATGGTTTTCCTGAGCCTGCTTACAGTATTGAGTACCCAAGCCCAGGTGAACCAGCCCTTGCCGACAAAGTACATCAGGCATTGGCAAAAGCTAATATCGATAGCACATTAAACCCATCTCGTGGCTTTGATCACGGTATGTATGTGCCTTTGAAAATTATGTATCCAGAAGCAGATATACCTTGTGTGCAATTGTCGTTACATCCAAGCCTTGAGCCGAGCTTACACCTAGCGATAGGTGAGGCTTTACAACAGCTTGATTACGATAATTTATTGATCATTGGTTCTGGCTTTACTTTTCATAATATGCGCGCATTTTTCACCCCTGAAACCGCTGAAATTAAAGCGCAAAATATGGCTTTTGAGCAATGGTTAGTCGATGTCTGTGGCAATACTGAACTGAGTGAACAGCAGCGACAAGCTAAGTTATTAGAATGGCAAATGGCCCCTGCGGCGCGTTTTAGTCATCCTCGTGAAGAGCACTTATTGCCGTTACATGTTTGCTATGGTGCGGCGATGCGCCCTTGTAGTGATATCTACGAACTACGTATTGCCAATAAGCAAGCCAGTATGTTCTTGTGGGACGATTGAGTTTAAGTTCAACCCCCCTGATAACACGATAAAAGCTCAGATTTTATAAGTTTATTTTGGTACGCTAGGTAAGTTAAAACCTAGGAACAACAAAATGAACTTGATAAAAACATCAACCCTTGCGTTTGCTGTGGTTGCGGGTTTAGGTTTGCAGGCATGCTCAACTACAGAGCAAGCGAGCACCCCATCAGCAACAGTGAATGCAACGGCTAATTCGCTCTCGCTTGAACAAATTTATAAAGAAAAAGACTTTAAAGCTGAGCGTAGCACCTATTTTACATGGCTCGATGATGGTACTGGTTATACGGTACTTGAAGAGCGCGAAAGCGATAAAAACAACCAAGACGACAAAGCTAAAGACGATGAGCACGGCGTAAAAGGCAATGATATTGTGTTTTATAACGCCGATGGAACGGGTCGTAAGGTACTTGTTAGCTACGAAAAATTAATTCCCAAAGGTGATAAAGAGCCACTCACCGTTGAAAGCTACCAATGGTCTAAAGATGGTAAATGGCTGATGGTTTTTACCAATGGCGAGCAAGTGTGGCGCTCACGTAGCCGTGGTGATTTTTGGCTATTAAACCTCGAAACTGATTCGCTGTATCAGTTAGGTGGCGAAAACATCGAAGCGAAAAAGCTAATGTTTGCTAAGTTCTCACCAGATAGCTCAAAAGTAGCTTACGTGCGTGATAACAACATCTACATGGAAAAAGTCGGCAGCAAGGCTGTGACTGCTTTAACCACTGACGGTAACGACACCATTGTTAATGGTAATTTTGACTGGGTATACGAAGAAGAATTTACTATTCGTGATGGTTTCCGCTGGAGTCCAGACAACAAATCAATTGCCTATTGGCAGCTTGATACCAGTGGCGTTAAATACTTCACCATGATCAATAACACCGATGATCTCTACCCTACCCTTAAAGAATTCCCGTATCCAAAAGCCGGCGAGATGAACTCTGCGGTTAAAGTGGGAGTGGTTAGTCTTAATGACAAGAAAACCCGTTGGGCTGAACTAGGTGGTGATAATCGCGATCGTTATATTCCACGTATTAGCTGGGCAGGCACAGGTGAATCTTTGATGATCCAAGATCTTAACCGCCCGCAAAGTCACAATAAGGTTTGGCTATTCGACTGGCAAAAACAGCAGCTGACTAAAATTCTTGAAGATAAAGACGATGCCTTTATTGAGTGGTTTTATAAAGCAAATTGGTCAAAAGACGGTAAGTTCTTTATTTGGCACAGTGAGCGTGATGGTTGGCGCCATTTATACCGTGTATCTCGCGATGGCAAAACGGTTGTTGATTTAACACCGGGCGAGTACGACATCATTGATATGCTAGCGCTCAATGAAGATAAAAACGTTATGTACTTTACTGCATCACCGGATGATCCTGGCCAGCGTTATTTATTCCGTACCTCGCTTGATGGCAGCTCTAAACCGGTGCGCGTAACGCCAGCGTCATTCGATGGTTCAAACAGCTATTACATGTCTAAAGATACCTCTTGGGCAATGCATACCTTCTCTAAGTTTGGCACGCCACCAATGAAAGAGATCATCAAAGTAAGCGATCACAGTAATGTGAAAACCTTAGTTGAGAACACAGCATTAAAAGAGAAATTAGCGACTGAGCAATTACCGACTCACGAGTTCTTTACGGTTAATGCGCGCGATGGTATTGAGCTTGATGGCTACATCATGTTCCCTGCGAATATGGATAAAAGCAAAAAATACCCAATCGTTTTCTATGTCTATGGTGAGCCGTGGGGCTCAACAGTACAAGATCGCTGGGAAGGAAACAGTTATTTATACAAGTCGTATCTAACTCAGCAAGGCTTTATTGTTGCCTCTGTTGATAACCGCGGCACGCGCGCACCAAAGGGCAGAGATTGGCGTAAGTCTATCTATAAAAAAATAGGCTCTATTACCGTGCGTGACCAAGTTGACGCCCTTGATGCAATGGCAAAACGTTGGCATGTCATTGATAGCGACCGTGTTGGTGTATGGGGTCACTCAGGTGGTGGTAGTTCAACACTTAATTTGTTATTCCGCCATGGTGATAAATATAAAGTTGGGATTGCCTCAGCCCCAGTGCCTGATATTCGCTTGTACGATACTATCTACCAAGAGCGCTATGCAGGTAACCCTAATACCGATCCTGAAAGTTACGACAACACGTCTCCGATCACCTTTGCAAAAGACCTGCAAGGTAAGTTACTACTGATCCACGGTACCGGAGATGATAACGTACACTACCAAGGTTCAGAGCGTTTAATTAACGAATTAGTTAAGCACAATAAACAGTTCGAGTTTTTCTCTTACCCGAACCGTTCTCACAGCCTCCGAGAAGGTAAAGGCACTACCCTTCACTATCACACTATGATGGCTAACTTCTTCGAAAAGCATTTACTTAACAAGTAAATATGCTTTATTAAAAAATACCGCAGCTTAGATGTTAAGCTGCGGTTTTTTATGCAAACTGTAAACCCCCGTTACAAGAAAAATACAGCATTGGCGTTAAGTATGCCGCTTACTTGGCCGGTGATGAGGCTTTTGTAAAAGTCGACTTGCTTATAACCGTGTTCATTTGTCTGAGTATTTTGCAGGAAAAACAGCTGATAATTTAGTTATGATAAGTTAGTACTTGCAACTGGCTCATACGCTTTTGTACCAAGCATTCCTACCAAAGACCAAGAACATAACCTAGTTTGTTGCACTATTGATGACTTAGAAGCTATCTCAGCCTAAGCAAAAGTAATCATGGTTGATGTTGTAGTTGATATTGGTTTTCTCGGTCTTTAAGCTGCTAATGCATTCTATTATTATTAATGAAGTAATGACTATTACTAATCTAAGTTTGCTATAATAATAACAATAAAGTTATAAATTATGCTATTATTGATATCATAGTAGCAACATTTGGAGGCGTTTATGTTATCGCTTTATACCGCTTATGATTTGCAGATGGATCTTAAAGAGTTCATTAAATCCGCTCGAAAAAAAGATAAACTCAGTGTTCAGAAGATGGCCCTCCTCTCTGGCGTGCCTTATGCGACCATCCGAAAGTTTGAGTCAACTGGCAACATCTCATTACGTCAGTTCCTTATGCTTTATGAGGCTATCGGTGACTTGAAAAAAGTGAAAGAGCTGACAAAGTCGACTGAGCCTGAATTTAAATCAATAGAGGATGTGCTTCGACATGCTTAAATCAGCCCTAAACGTAAAAAGAACGCTTAGCACTGGTGAAAAGGTACTTGTCGGCAAGCTCGTTGAAAATAGTAAGCATAGCTTCTTTCAATTTGATGAGGCTTATTTAGGTGCTCACTCAACCTCTCTGGCTCCGTTCAATTTAAAGGCTGATACAAGTCTTCAAGTTGCGCCTAAAGAGCCGCATTACGGCATTCATGGGGTTTTTGGAGATAGCCTCCCTGATGGTTGGGGTCTTTATCTCATGGATCGTGTATTTAGACTGAACGATCATAACCCAAAGGAAGTTACCGCCCTAGAGCGTTTGGCTTACTTGGGTGACAGGTGTTTGGGTGCGTTGAGCTATGAGCCTGAATTGGAATTACTTGATGAGTCCAAGGAGTCGATTGATATCATTACCCTTGGACGAGCAGCAATTGAAGAGTTTGAAGGTACCGAGTCTGCTTTGCTTGAGCACTTGATGAGAACGGGTGGTTCGGGTGGTGCCAGGCCAAAAATGAATGTTACACGTTTATCTAATGGAGAATACTCAACATTAGATGATGCACCTGGAACAAAACTTATCGTTAAGCTGACATCGGATAAGTTTGACTTGAAGCACTCTGAATCATTAGTTGAATATTGCTACATGCTGATGGCACGTAATGTCGGTATTGAGGTTCCTGACTTTAATTTAATAGATGCGGGTAATGGACGGTTTTGGTTAGAGCAGGAACGATTTGATTGTACTGAGCAAGGCGGCCGAATCCATATGGTTTCTGCGTGTGGGTTATTAGATGCACCATTTCGGGAGCCATCTTTAGACTATGTGGACTTAGTTAAAGCTACGCGAATCATGTGTAGTGTTACAGAGTCTCAGAAGCTTATTAAGCGCTGTATGTTTAATTATCTTACTGTTAACCAAGATGATCACAGTAAGAACTTCTGTTTTCTTGCCAATGACGCCGATAAATGGACGCTATCGCCTTTCTATGACATTGTTTACAGTCCTAGCCCTTACAAAGAGCATATGACGGCATTTGGTGGTAATGGCCGAACGCCAAAGAGCGCACTAGACCTGTTAGCTGCTCAGTCGGGGTTATCTTCAAAAAAAGCGATTATGGTTATGGCGGAAGAAATTTTTGAAATAACTCGCTCGTTTAATCAAGAAGCCAAACATTTGGGCTTGTCACCTGATCTAATCAAGGAGATTGACAAGGATATGATCGAAAAATTTAATACTCTAACAGGATAGTGTCAATAGAGGTGTGATTTTGGTGGCTACCTCATTGAATTTAAATATAAAAGTATCAAGGTGAGCTGGAAGGAAGACATTCGTTCCTTGTTCGTTTGAGGTTTAAGTTCAGCTACTTACTGCTAAGTTAAACAAACGTTTGGTTTCCTCGTTGTTGCTAAATTTGTTGAAGCCTTTGCAACAATGTTGTTGGCGACGCCTATTAAAGTCTATCTAAGTTTTTGTTTGATCTGCATAACCCAAATCCAGCATATATTAGAAAGCAGCCACTACTTGAACGCAATTCCGTACTCTTTTGACAACTTGTTTCTGCTGTTTTAGCGCTGTTTTTAATAGTAAATAGGCTTCGATGAACTCCCGTTATATGAAACATGAAGTGTATTTGCCATTGTAATTGAACATATGAAATATGTTGGTGTCGTGTGTAAGAGCAAAGAGCCTTGTTTGGCCCTTTTTAGTTTCAAAACAAAGTTACAAATTGGTGTTAAACCAATTAACTAGCTCTGCTTCTAGTTGCTTTTTATGGTTCATTAAAAAGTGGTTATCACCTTCATACACCACAAGTTTATGGGGGATATGATGCGCTTCTAGCGCTTTGGCAAATTGAATTGAGTTCTCGACCGATACTCGTTTATCTTCACTGCCATGAATAAGTAATATGGGCACTTTGGGCGAGAGTTTATCAACCCAGTTCATCACAGAGCGTGCTTCAAGCTCTGCTTGTTTGTTCTCTTTATAATTGGGGATACGACGCACATACACGTGTTTTTCCATGTTAGGTCTAAACGTAAGCTCTTTGACTAAATCGGTCGCCCCCGCAATGGTTGCAATGGCTTTTATCTTGTTTGTGTGTTGCATCGCAAGGTGGGTTTGCATGCCGCCTCTACTTACTCCTAACATACCAATACGGTTTTCATCTGCACTTGCTATGTGAGGAATAAAATCGATAAGCGCAAGTACGTCGTTAACATCTTTGCCACCAAATTCATCTAAGTCATCACTTTTTGTTGATGTTCCGCGGTACTGACTGCCGATAACCACAAAGCCTTGCTCTGCTAAAGGAAATAAATTGCGCATCATTGCAGCAAAATAAACACTGCCAAAATTACCGTTACCGCCGCGGTTATAAATTAATACCGGGAGCTTATTCTTGGTGACTTTAGGTTTGATGATATAACCAAGCACCTCAACATCATCGACCTTATATTTAAAATTATGGCAGGTTAAATTTGTTTTAAAATTATCGAACATATCTTGTGGAAAGGTTTCTTCAAAGGCTTTAATGCGTTTTAAGTATGCTTTTTCGTTTTTAGCTTTGCGTTTATTCTTTTGCGCAATAAATTGATGCCACGAATCATAGTCAGCAAAGATACCTGTGAAGCAGTCTGTTTCTTTTGTGACGTGTTCATCATCGATAATTTTCGCTGCGCTGGTAGAAAAAACAGCGAGAAATAGGCTGGTAAAGAGTAGTAATTTACACACAACAACATCCTTATTGGTGACTAAAAGTTACTAAACCACAGTAACTTAAATGATGGTTATTTGTACATCATTAATTCAGCAATCGCTCAAGCTAATTAATATACACAACAAAGCCGCAATAAGCGGCTTTATCTGTAATGGGGCTTTACACTAAAAATAGGGTTTGGCGTTATTCAACTGAAATGAATACTTCAACTTCTTCACTGCTTTTATAAAACTCATAGTCAGTTTTATATGCTCGAATATGCGGGCACTGTTCATTACTAAAGTACTGCCAAACTTGGCCCCAAACATCGATAACGGTTTGTGGCATTGCACCTTTGCCGCTAAAGCGAAGATAGTTACCTGTAGAAAGTGTAGTTTTTTCTACCTCTGATGACGTGACTTGCATGTCAGTACACGCAAATACATCAAACTCTCCTGTGACATCAGATTCAAAATGAGTATACACGCCATAAACTTGGCTAGATGGCGTTAAATTTGGCGCTATGTCTGTGTAAAATTGCTGCCATAAGCCAGCGATTTTGGCACCTTCCCCACTCATTTCTTTCATATTGCTGGTGCGAACTTTGAGGCCAAATAAAGTTGTTGGGTTGTCGATATTGATGTGTGTTACTTGCTGATCCATTGCATTTTTCCTTGCTTATTTTGTTCCCAGTAAAATACCAGAGCATGTGTACTTTAACCTAGCCTTTTTAATTATTTATTTTAAAAAGGTTATATTTTGTCAACGGCCTTTACAGCTTAAAAAACAGTCATGGCATCCTTATCTGCATCAGGTTAAGATGGGTAAAATAACAACAAAATCAGCGGGTGTTTAATGAATAAAATCAATGCGCTTATCTACTTTTTAGCCTTTAGTAGCGGCTTTTGTATTATGGGAATTGAGCTTTTAGGCGGGCGAATTTTAGCGCCATACTTTGGTAGCAGTGTGCATATATGGGGCAGTATTATCACTGTATTTATGTTGAGCTTATCTTTCGGCTATTTACTTGGCGGTAAGCTCTCAACCCGCAATCCTTCGTTAACTAAATATGGTCTCATTTTCTTTGTAGCGAGTATTATGGTGGTGCCAATAGTATTGTTTGCTGAGCCAATTATGACCTTTATTTTCACCCATATTGAAGACAGTCGTTACGGCTCGTTGCTGGCATCAACGGCGTTGTTTTTTATTCCTACAACAATACTCGGCATGATCTCACCTTACTCAGTGCGATTATTGGTTACCGATCATGAAAAAAGTGGTCAGGTTGCCGGTGGTTTGTATTTTGTGAGCACCCTAGGAAGCGCCCTTGGCACGATTATTACTTCTTTTTATATGGTGCTAGCATTTGATGTTAACGACATCATTAAAACCTTTGCAGCGGTATTAGGCGCGCTTGGTTTGCTTGCAATTGCGGTTGGTCAATTAAAAACGAAGGAGCGTGCTGTATGTTTAGAATCTTAATGCTTTGTTTGATCATGACATTGCCTTTTAGCAGCTTAGCCGAAGTAATCCATAAAGAGCGCTCGCTTTATCGCAATATTTTAGTGGAGAAGACTGGCGATTTACTGTGTTTAAAATTTAACGAAAAAACCCGTAAAAGTACGCAAAGTTGTATGTATAAGAGTGAGCCTAAAAAGCTGGTGTTTAATTACACCAAAATGACGTTTGCAAGCTTACTATTTATTGATGATCCTAAAAATGTACTGATCATAGGTTTAGGGGGAGGTTCACTCTCAAATACCATTCATGAGCTTTACCCTAGCGCTCATATCGAAAATGTCGAAATTGACCCTGCGGTAATAAAAGTTGCCCGTGATTATTTTAGCTTTGTAGAAACTGATAACGTAACGTCTAAGGTGCAAGATGGCCGTATTTTTATTAAACGTGCTGCACTTAAAAAACAAAAGTACGATTGGATTATTCTTGATGCCTTTAATGGCGATTATATCCCTGAGCACCTTCTCACTAAGGAATTTTTTGCGGAAGTAAAAAGTGTTTTAGCTGATGGTGGAATTGTCGCTGCAAATACTTTTTCATCGAGTAAATTGTACCAGCATGAGTCGGCAACTTACTTCGATGTGTTTGGTGACTTTGTTAATGTTGTGACCGATGAAAACTCTAATCGCATTATTTTAGCTGGCTTCGAGACTATGCCTAGCCAGCAACAGTTAGCCGAACGCGTTAACAAACTCGCAAATAAGTTAACCCCTTACGATGTTGATTTGCAGTTACTCAGCGAGCATTTGTTTTATACTAAGGGAAATCAAGATTGGCCAGCGGATACCAAGGTGCTCACTGACCAATATTCACCAGCGAATTTATTAAATTATCAATGATCAAATACGCCTTAATTGCATTTCTTTTAATTACGAGCTCTGCTGCTATGGCAGAGCACCCTTCACCCCCACCTTTAGCTGCAAGTCAGCAGCAGTTGTCTAAACTATTGAATCAATACAAAGGGCAAGTCGTGTTACTCGATTTCTGGGCGTCTTGGTGCAGCCCGTGTCGACGCTCGTTTCCTTGGTTTATAGCCATGCAGAGCAAGTATCAACAGCAAGGGCTTAAAGTAATTGCTGTAAACATTGATGTTGAGCGCAGTGATGCCGATGCTTTTTTAACTGAGTTTGCAGTGAACTTTAATATTATTTACGACCCAGATGCTGTTATTGGCAGACAATACCAACTTAAAGGGATGCCGAGCAGCTTTTTAATCGATAAAGAAGGTGTAGTACGGTTCCAACACACAGGGTTTGTAGCTGATAAATTAGACCTCTATGAAAGCCATATCAAAGAGTTAATTGCTAAATAGTGTTATCTATCAGATAACTTTTGCAGTTGTTCGCTTTTATCGAACACAGCTATCTATTTTATTAATTGCACCAATATTTACTTAGCATGCTAACTACATTAAAATAGTTAGCATGCTAAGTAAATGGAGCGAATCATGTCTTCCACTCCCCCTTTTCACGAAACTCTTGATTTAACATTATGCGGCAGTATGGGCCGTGTGCATCGTTTATGTCGCGATGCTGTCACTTTGGCGGTTGAGCCTTTGGGCCTTACTCAATCTCGCTGGACTGCGATGATGCACCTGTTTCATCTAAACCAAGGTTGTACGCAACAAGAGTTGGCAAATAGCTTAGGCATTGAAATGCCCTCACTAACTCGCACGATTAAGCAGCTTGAGCAACAAGAGATTATTGCTCGCAAAGCTGACGCTGAAGATAAACGCAGTAAACGTCTGTACTTCACTGAGCAAGGTCTACAATTGTTAGACACATTGCAGGTGATTATTGCCGATGTGAAAGAGCACCTATATGCCGATTTAACCACTGAGCAACTCGATACCATGGCGCATGGCTTAATTCAGATGGAGCAAAATGCCCGTCAGTGTATCCGTCATTATTCAGGAGATAAGTAACGTTATGACACCAGATCAAAAGTTTGCCCGTTACGTAAAAATCTCTTTAGCGGGTTTTATTGTTTTATTTTTATATTTTGTGATTGCTGATTTGTATATGCCTGTTACACCGCAGGCCCGTGTGTATCACCCTGTGGTGCAAGTGACCCCGCAGGTAAGTGGTCGCGTAACCGACGTATTAGTGACCAATAATCAAGCTGTCGAAAAACAGCAAGCTTTGTTTAAGATTAACGACGAGCCATTCGAGCTTGCCGTGCAACAAGCTGAGCTTGCTTATGATGATGCAAAACTACAAAACCAACGTTTAGATAGCAGTGTGAAAGCAATAGAAGCACAGTTAGCAGCTGCTCAAGCTAAGCTACATGAACAAACGTTGCTGTTTGAACGCGGTGAGTCGCTATTGAAAAAGCGTTCTATCTCAGAGCAAGAGTACGAAACAATCAATGCGAACTATCAATCAAGCAAAGCCAATGTGGCTGCAATAGAAGCCCAGCTTAGCGAGGCTAAATTAGCGCGCGGTAAAATTGGGGATGACAATTTAGCGCTTCGTCATGCTCAAAATCAGCTAGAACAAGCGAAACTAAACCTGTCGTACACCACAGTGACAGCCGATACTGACGGTAAAACAGCAAACTTACAGGTAACACCGGGTACGTATGCTAATAAGGGTCAGCCGTTAATGGCGATTGTTGCTAATAAAGCTGATTTAGTGGCTGATTTTCGTGAAAAGTCTTTAGTTCACGTACAAGTTGGTAGCACTGCAAAAGTCAGCTTTGATGCGCTACCGGGCAAAGTATTTACAGGCAAAATTGTTAGTTTTGAAGCGGGTGTGAGTGATGGCCAGCTTAATGCTAACGGTTTACTCAGTGCCACTGAAAGCAGCAACCGTTGGGTACGAGATGCACAGCGTCAACGTATCCATATTCAGCTAGATGAACACCAGATGCTGGCAAAATTTCCAAGTGGTGCGCGTGCAACTGTGCAACTTCTGCCTGACTCTAGCATTGGCAGTTGGTTTGCAAGCATGCAAATTCGCTTCATTAGTGTTCTGCACTTTATTTACTAAGGCTGGGTGAGTTATGTCAGTATTGCAACTCGATGGTAATGGCTTACGCCAAGCGCTACGCATTGCTACGGGCTCAGCATTAGGGTTTTCACTGGCAAAATTGATGAACTGGCCGAATGGCATCTTTTTCACTGTTTACCCTATGCTACTGCTCGGTTTAGTGCCTGTGCTTAACATGCATATTATTCGTCAGTTTTACGCAGGCGCGGTGTTCAGTGCGCTATTCGTATTGGTTGTACAAGGATTGTTTGCACACTTGCCTGTTGTAATGACAATGATGAGCTTTATAGCCTTTGCCTTTTTATTCTATCAAATGAGCCGTGGTGCTAACTTTTTATTTGGTGCCACAACCGTGGTGAGCTTGTCGATTCAATTGCATTTTTCGACCTACACCGGCGGTGGTGTCAGTATTTATCCGCTGATCATTAGTAACGCTGTTGCCGTTGTTGTTACAGTGGTGTTCTCGATGCTAATGCATGGTTTATTCCCTGATGTTGCACCACGGCAAGGTCGGGTAATGCCAGAGAAAGCAAAAGAAAGTGTGCGCCACGAAGTATTACTTTGCTCAACCGTAGCGACCTTATCATTTGTTGTATTTCAGGTCTTTGATTTGCAAGACTCAATTTCAGCTCAAGCGGCCTCGGTACTTATATTGTTTTCATTGTGCTGGAAAGCGGCAGGTATGGCTGCATGGCAACGCGCGATAGGCACCTTAATCGGTTGTAACTTAGCGTTAGTGGCACAGTTATTTTTGTATAACCATACAGATATTTTGATATTTCCTGCGTTAATTCTGTGGATTTTGACCTTTATCTTTAGTCGTTATCACATAATTGGTGGCGGTATTCCGGGTGTTGGCTTTGGTATTATCACGACATTTGGTATTTTGTTTGGCCAGTCATTAGGGCCGGGGCAAGATCTGGTTTACAGCGCGCTGTATCGTTTTTCGTCGGTGTCTGTGGCCATACTATTGAGCTTATGTGCGGTGTACATAATGCATCACATCTTAAATCGCTTTGCAATGACAAGGCATCACACGTTTGATTAATAATCAAAATGCACAAAAAAGGGAGTTAATCAGAACTCCCTTTTTTATTGTTATTTGGTTCGAAAATTGTGGGTAAAGACTTCAGTAAATCGTCTTGTTTCTTTACGACACTCTGTACACAGGTTTTTGAGGCGACATCTGCAACCCAAGCGCCCCATTGTGAACTGCCAGGCTCTTCTCCTGGGGTTGCCCACCATCTGGCTTTATAAAGAATTTCGTTGTAACAGGTTTCACTACCTTGCGGATACGCGCTTCCGGCTTGCCATGAATCTACAGCAAAACTCGACATAGGCAAAGCTGACAGCGTTATCATTGCAGCGGCAACAATGCGTGATTTCTGGCCCATACGCGGCTCCTTCATTAATGGTGAGATTGTATGACTATTATAGACGCGGCAGGATTAACCATCAATTAACTTTGTTAACAAGTTACACTTCTTTACAGTTCTGCTTATTTTTGACACGATCTTCTGATGTGAAAGTTAGAATTTTACATTTTTTCTTAATGCTTTTGTTTGTCCTCTTTTTGTTTTAGAGTCCATGCGCTTTCTCTGAGAATTTTTACTTGGTTTTGTTGCTCTTCGTTTCTTTTGTATTTGTGTTGCATTAATGATTAATTCTTTCAAACGATTAAGCGCATCTTCTTTGTTCATTTCTTGCGTGCGATGACTTTGCGACTTTATGACAATAACGCCCTCTTTGGTAATTCGAGAATCATTTAAATTAAGTAAACGTTGTTTGTGAAAGTCAGGTAACTTTGAGCGATTAATATCAAAACGAAGATGAATAGCTGTAGCTACTTTATTGACGTTCTGCCCGCCTGCGCCTTGCGAGCGGATCGCACTAAAGTCGAGTTCCCATTCATCAATTGTGACGGTATTAGAAATAATTAACATCAGGTTCAGTTAGCTATGGTAAAAAAGGTATTGTAACATTTGTAATTGGCTAAACATAATAGCTCGACTATTTGCGCCGGTTGCTAACCATTTTGAAAGAAAGGAGATCACGATGAAAGCACTACTTATTTCAATAAGCCTACTGGCTATGAGTTTTTCTAGCTTCGCAGAAGATATTTCTGAAAATCAGCTACAGCGTTACATTAAAGCCCTTCCTGCAGTCGTTAATTGGTCACAAAGCCAATCTGAGTTAGATACTGTAAACCTTGGTGGTATGCTAGGTAGTTCTGATGGTGTTGACAGTTCGTCAGTTATGGATGCGCTGGGTCACATCAAAGAGCATGAGCTTTATACTGAGTTCGAAGCCCTTACCAAACAATATGGTTTCACGCCAGAGCAGTTAGTTACTGTTGGCTCAGAGGTATCAATGGCGTATTTAGAAAACCTTAAAGCGGGTATGTCAGAAGAGAATAAGCAACGTGTAAATCAAGCAATGAGTGGTTTACAAAGCCTAACGGCATCATCATCTGATGCGGGTACTCGTTCAATGGCAGGTGCTTTAGAAGGTGTTAAAGCAAGTACTGCAACAGCAGATGTTAGCGAAAGTAACGTCAACTTAGTTAAGCAGTATATGCCGCAGTTAAAAGAACTGTTCGCAATGTTGCAGTAACAGCACTATCAAATAAAGAAAGCGGCGAGTGAGCCTAATGCTGATCAGTTAAGAAGTTGATCAGTTGACCGATCAGAATGATCATGCACAATCCGTAGTTAGGCAACTAACTACGGATTTTTTTGTGAATATAGAACAAGCTCTTCATTCTGCTTTCGAAGA